>NZ_RZPL01000957.1:0-1731 GCF_004022805.1 Mesorhizobium sp. M7A.F.Ca.CA.002.04.1.1
CCACCCGCCGCTCCTCAATCCAGCTGATCCTGACCCGCCACGAGCAGGCAGCCGCTTTCATGGCCGCCACCTATGGCAGGCTTACCGGCAAGCCGGGTGTGTGCATCACCACGCTTGGCCCGGGCGCGCTCAACCTTTCGACCGGTTCGGCCTATGCGCTGCTCGGCGCGATGCCGATGATCATGATCACCGGCCAGAAAGGCATCCTGTCATCCCGGCAGGCGCGCTTCCAGATCGTCGACATCGTCGCGGCGATGAAGCCGCTGACCAAGCTGTCGCGTCAGATCGTTTCGCCGAAGATGATCCCCTCGTTGGTTCGCGAAGCTTTCCGTGTCGCCCAGGAAGAGCGTCCCGGCCCCGTACATCTTGAATTGCCGGAAGACATTGCGGCGGCCGAGTGTGAACCGGTAGCACTCGTGCCAACGCATCCGGTCGAACTGCCGCTGGCCAGCCCGGGCGCGCTTGATCGCGCCGCCCGTATGATCATGGAAGCCAGGCGTCCGCTGCTGATGTTTGGTGCGGCGGCGTCGCGACCGCGCGTGACTCCCGATGTCGCCCAGTTCGTGCTGCGGACGCAAATTCCCTATTTCACCACGCAGATGGGCAAGGGCACCGTGCCTGGCGGCACGGAGCTCTATATGGGAACGGCAGCCCTTTCGGAGCGCGACTATGTGCACGAGGCCATCGAACAGGCCGATCTGATCATCACCGTCGGTCACGACACGGTAGAGAAGCCGCCCTTCATCATGGGGGCGAAGGGGCCGAAGGTCATTCATGTCGGCTACCATTCAGCCGATGTCGAGCAGGTCTATTTCCCGCAAGCCGAAATCGTCGGCGACCTCGGTCCTTCGCTGGCGCTGCTGGCCGACCGCATCGAGGGCAAGGTCCCCAATGCACAGGCCTTGCTGCCGCTGCGGGAAGGCATTCTGAGCCGCATCGCCGCGCGCGCCACCGAAGATCGCTTCACGCCGCAGCGCATCGTGCATGACGTGCGCGCCGTGATGCCGGCGGATGGGATTCTTGCCCTCGACAACGGCATGTACAAGATCTGGTTCGCGCGCAACTACCGCACCCGCATGGCAAACACGATCCTGCTCGACAATGCGCTGGCCACGATGGGCGCGGGCTTGCCGTCGGCGATGATGGCGGCACTGCTCTATCCGCAGCGCCGTGTCATGGCCATCTGTGGCGATGGCGGCTTCATGATGAACAGCCAGGAACTGGAGACCGCCGTCAGGCTCAAGCTCAATCTCGTCGTCCTGCTGCTCGAAGACCATGCCTATGGCATGATCCGCTGGAAGCAGGCGGTCGACGAATTTCCGGATTTCGGCATGACCTTCGGCAATCCCGACTTCGTCAGATATGCCGAGGCCTACGGAGCCAAGGGGACAAGAGTTGGCGAGATCGCCGATTTGCGGCAGGCGCTGGAACGGGCCTTCACCGGCGGCGGCGTGCACCTCGTCGTCGTGCCCATCGACTATCCCGAAAACACCAGGGTGCTTGTCGACGAATTGCGCGAGCGGCTGCCTGCGCCGCAAGCGAGCTGACGGCGGCAAAGCCGCCGTCAGGATTACCTGGAGCTGTTGCCGAAGCGCCTACAGTTTGCAGTAAGGGGTGGCCGGCGCGATCGTCCCGAAATCCTTGGCGATCTCATAGCTGATGCCGTCTGCGGCCGCCTTGCCGACATAGGAATGGCAGAGCGTGTGGTTGTTGCTGGCATCGACCCGGATC
>NZ_RZPL01000958.1:0-1725 GCF_004022805.1 Mesorhizobium sp. M7A.F.Ca.CA.002.04.1.1
GAATGGTCAAGAGCGCCGCCATCCAGGCCGCGTCCCAACGCATCATCGAGGCGATGGACGTGCGCAAGAGCGCGCCGGATCCGGAGGCCGCGGCTCTTTCGGGCGGCAATCTGCAGAAATTCATCGTCGGCCGCGAACTCGACCGCCGGCCAAGCGTCATGGTGGTGAACCAGCCGACCTGGGGCGTCGATGCGGGCGCTGCCGCCCACATCCGCCAGGCCTTGATCGAGTTGTCGCGCAGCGGATCAGCGGTGCTGGTGATCAGCCAGGATCTCGACGAGCTGTTCGAGATCTCGGATGCGATCGCGGTCATGCACAATGGCGAGTTGTCGAAGCCGATGCCGATCGCCGAAGCGACCTTCGAGAAGGTCGGCTTGCTGATGGGTGGCGCCGAACCCGGTCACGCCGAACACACGTTGGAGACGGCATGATGCGCCTCGAACTCGTCAAACGCCCGCAGCGCTCCATGCTGTTTTCGGCCCTGTCGCCGTTCATCGCTTTCGCGCTGACCATCATTGCCGGGGCCGTCATGTTCGCACTGCTCGGCGTCAATCCGCTGACTGCGTTCAACATCTATTTCATCGAGCCGATCAGCCAAATCTGGCAGTTGCATGAGCTGGCGATCAAGGCCGCGCCGCTCATCCTGATCGCTGTCGGCCTGTCGGTTTGCTACAAGGCCAACATCTGGAACATCGGCGCCGAAGGCCAGTTCATCCTCGGCGGCATCGTTGGCTCGATGCTTCCAGTACTGTTTCCGCAGTTCGAAGGCCCGCTGGTGCTGCCGTTGATGCTGTTGCTCGGCATGGTCGGAGGTGCGGCCTATGCGGCGATCCCGGCTCTGCTCAAGACGCGCTTCGGCACCAACGAGATCCTGACCAGCCTGATGCTGGTCTATGTCGCGCAACTTTTCCTTGACTGGCTGGTGCGCGGCCCCTGGCGCGATCCGCAGGGCCATGGCTTCCCGCAGACCATCCAGTTCAACGATTCGGCCGTGTTGCCGGAACTGATGCCGGATGCCGGACGGGCAAACTGGGGTTTTGTCTTCGCGCTGGTCGCCGCGGTGCTGGTCTGGATCCTGATGAGCCGCATGCTGAAAGGTTTCGAGGTGCGCGTGCTGGGCTCGAGCCCGCGGGCAGGACGCTTCGCCGGCTTCGGCCTCAACCGGATGGTGTTCTTTGCCTTCCTGCTGTCGGGCGCGCTGGCGGGACTTGCCGGCATCTCGGAGGTCTCGGGCGCCATCGGCCAGCTGCAGCCCGTCATTTCGCCCGGCTACGGCTTCACCGCCATCATCGTGGCGTTCCTCGGCCGTCTCAACCCGCTTGGCATCGTTGCCGCCGGACTGGTGCTGGCACTGACCTATCTCGGCGGCGAAGCAGTGCAGAGCGCGCTCGGCATCTCCGACAAGGTGGCGCGGGTGTTCCAGGGCATGCTTTTGTTCTTCGTGCTCGGCTGCGACACGCTCATCCACTACCGCATACGTCTGGTCGGCCTGGCGCTGACCAAACCGGAAGGCGTGGCCAAACTCGAAGCCGCACCGAAGCTGAAGGAAGCCCGTTGATGGACATCACCGTAAACATCCTTCTGACCATCGCCACCGCGGCAACGCCGCTGCTGATCGCGGCAATCGGTGAGCTGGTGGTCGAGCGCTCCGGCGTACTCAATCTCGGCGTCGAAGGCATGATGATCATGGGCGCCGTCGGCGGCTTCGGCGCAACCTATCTCACC
>NZ_RZPL01000959.1:0-1709 GCF_004022805.1 Mesorhizobium sp. M7A.F.Ca.CA.002.04.1.1
GGTGCGGTGGCCGCGACTGGTCACCGAACGCTTTTCGACCGGGCTCATTGACGGCCGGGGTCGCCGGGCTTTTCACGACGATGCCCTGCAACGAATTTTTCGCTCTTGTCGGCGGCGACGCGGTCGCGTTCCTTTTCGGCCTTGGAGCGGCCGTGCAGCGCGCGGTTCTGTTCGGCGGCGCGCAGCTTTTCGTCCCGCGCCTTTTGCTTGCGGGCCTGGCGGAGATTGACGATTTCGGCCACGGCGTAAGTCGCCGGCCTATTTCTTGCGGAAGGCGTCGAGCGAGACCACTTCGGCGCCCTTGGTGGCGGCGTCCGCGGCCGCGGGCTTCTTCTCCGCCTCCGCGGCGGCCTTCTTCTCGGCCTTCGGCTTTTTCTCGGAGACGATGGTCAACGGCTCCGGAGTTGGCGCAGCCGGTTCATCGGCTGCCGCACCATCCGTCTTGACGTCGAATTCGAGTTCGAAATTGACCGAGGGATCGTAGAAGCCGCGCACGGCCGAGAACGGGATTTCGAGTTTTTCCGGCACATCGGAGAAGGACAGGCCAACCTCGAAGCCGGTATCGGTCACCTTCAGGTCCCAATACTGGAACTGAATGACGATGGTCATCTGCTCGGGATAGCGCTCGCGCAGCCGCGAAGACACGCGTACGCCCGGCGCGCCGGTCAGGAAGGTGATGAAGAAGTGGTGGTTGCCGGGGAGGCCGGTGCGCGCGACCTCGGCCAGGACCTTGCGCATGACGCCGCGCAACGCCTCCTGGGCCAGAATGTCGTAGCGGATGTGGTCGTCGGCCATGTGGCGGTCGGGTTCCGTTGAATCGTCCGCATAGCTGTAATCAAGCTTGAGCGCGGCGTAAACCGCATATAGATCACCCTCGCGCGGAAGCGAAGACTATTGCCAGCGATTTGATCGCTCAGGCGCTGGCGAGCGCGCTTTGCTTTTCGGACGATGCCGCGGAGCGGCGCTTGCCGAAGGCGCGCAGGAAGGTACGCACGCCATTGGTCGCAGATTGCAGCACCTCGTCCTCGCGCGGCGAGCCGCCAAGCATGAACGTGGTCTGCAGTTCGGCATTGACGAGGCCAAGGAACTGGCGTGCCGCCACGTCCGGGTCCTCGATCGTGAGATAGCCGCCATAGGCGAGGCGGGCGAAGCGGGCGGCGATTGCCGGCCATGTCCTGCCCGGTCCCTGTTCGCGCCATTCGGCAAACAGTTCGGGATAGCGCTCGCCTTCGGTCTGGATCAGCTTGCGCAGGAATTTTCCATCGCGGTTGCAGATGCAATTCTGATTCAAACGCACCGCAAAGCCGATCAGGTCGGCTTCGAGATCCCCCGGCTGATCGGGGAAGGTGGCAATGGTGGCGAAGATGCCGGCATTGCAACGTTCGGTCAGATCACGGACCACAGCGACGAACAGTTTTTCCTTGTCGCCGTGATGGTTGTAGATGGTCTGGCGCGAGACGCCGGCTTCGGCGGCGATCAGGTCGATATTGGCGCCGGCGAAACCTTCGCGGCAAAACACGGTGGCGGCGGAGTCGACGATCGACAGGCGCTTGGCCTCATGACCGCGTGGCGGGAAAATGTCAGGAGAAACGTGCAGCTTCATAAAAAACTATATAGAGGTGATTGACGATTTAGACAAGAGTGTCTAAATTTGTGGACACAAGATTAAGAGATTTCGCATGAGAGAGACGAACAGAACTCGCTCTCGA
>NZ_RZPL01000095.1:0-11336 GCF_004022805.1 Mesorhizobium sp. M7A.F.Ca.CA.002.04.1.1
GCCCTGCCCGTTCGGCGAAGGCCTCATCGGGGGGCCGCTGGGTGATATCCAGAAAGCGCATCCCGATACGATCATCGGCTCCTACCCGAAATATGGCGATGGCAAGTTCTGGACCGAACTGGTCGTGCGTGCCCGCAGCCAGGAGGCGCTGGACGCTGCCCGCGCCGATGTCGAGGCGATGGTCGCCGGCTTCGCCAGCAATCCCGGCTGATCTGGTCCAGACCGGAACAAAGCACGACGCTGCAACGTTTCCCCGGCACGAGTTCGCCAGCTCGTGAACTGAGGGATTGTCATGCGATTCAAAACCATCGTCGCCATTCTGCAGAACGAGCAGGACGCCGAGCGCGTGCTCGACTGCGCCATTCCGCTCGCCAACCGGTTCCAGAGCCATCTGGTCGGCATCCACGCCGAAACGCTTCCCGTGCCCTACACCTCTGCCACAGGCTTTCCCGACACCGAATTCCTGCAGGTTTCGGCAGATATGAACCGGGAACGGGCCGAGAAATTGAGGACGCTGTTTCTCAGGCATATCGAGGATTCCGGTCTTTCCTTCGAGTGGCGAAGCCTGGAGAGCTTTTCGGGTGACAGCGCGCTGACCGGGATTTCGAGCGTGCGGGCCGCCGACCTGATCATAGCAGCGCAGCGCGAAACGGGCGGCGATTCCAGCGCGGACGTTGACACGCTGGTCTACGATGCCGGCCGGCCGGTGCTGGTGGTGCCGCACGAGGGTCCGCTGATCACCACCTTCAAACGCGTCTTGCTCGCCTGGAACGGCAGCAAGGAAGCGGCGCGCGCCGCCTTCGACGCGCTGCCCTTCATCATCGAAGCCGAGAAGACCGACATATTGGTTATCGACCCTCCTGAAACGCTCGACGACAGCCCGGAGGCCGCCGGCGCCGAAATCGCGGCGGCGCTGTCGCGCCACGGCGCCACCGTCAGCGTCTCGGTGCAGCAGTCGGGCGGCAGTTCGGTCGATGACATCATCCAGACCAGGATCGCGGAAACCGGCGCCGATCTGCTGGTGCTCGGCGCCTACAGCCATTCATGGCTGCGCCAGCTTCTGTTCGGCGGCGTGACGCGCAGCGTGCTGCGCACCGCGCCGGTGGCAGCCTTCCTGTCGCGGTAAGCCCACAGCGATCGCTGGCCCTTGCCTTGCCAAGGCCCCTGCTCTTGCCAAGATGGGGGCTTTCCAGCTAATTCCGCGCGCATTCCCCTGTTTTCTTGCGCGCGATCCCCGCGTGCTGTGGAGTGCGCGACATGTCCCTTCCCGAAAAAGCCTTTCCGGTCTCCTGGGACCAGTTCCATCGCGACGCTCGCGCACTCGCCTGGCGGCTTGCCGGTGCCAACAAGGGGCAATGGAAAGCGATCGTCTGCATCACGCGAGGCGGGTTGGTGCCGGCGGCGATCATCTCGCGTGAACTTGGCATCCGCGTCATCGAAACCGTCTGCGTCGCCTCCTATCACGATTATACCAGCCAGGGGCAGCTGCAGGTCCTCAAGGAGATCACCCCTGCCCTGCTCGCCGAAGACGGCGCCGGCGTGCTGATCATCGACGACCTGACCGACACCGGCAAGACGGCGGGCATCGTGCGCGCGATGATGCCCAGGGCGCATTTCGCCACCGTCTATGCCAAGCCGAAAGGCAGGCCGCTGGTCGATACTTTCGTCACCGAAGTCAGCCAGGACACCTGGATCTATTTCCCGTGGGATATGGGCTTCACCTACCAGAAGCCGATCGCCGACGACCACGCCGGCTGATTCGCAACTACCCTGTTACAGACCAGCAGCTTGCACCGGGGATGGATTTGCTTTCGCAAACACGTCCGGCAGAGCCGGATATTTCGCGAAATCGACGTCTATTGGCGGAAATTGGCCAGGCGAATGAAATTTTTTACTTTTATTGCCGACAATTAGCCGTAAGATTCGTGAGACGGCAAACGATTCCGGAGGCTGGGGCTAGCTTCTTCGATGTTGACGAGGCCAACGACACACAATCATCTGGCCGAAAGGGTCCGACGGCTCTTCGGCACCGCGCCGTGCCGCCTGCAGGTTGCCGCCCTGCCCTGGCGCGACACGGGAGACGGCGTCGAAATCATGCTGATCACCAGCCGCGATACCGGCCGTTGGGTTTTGCCCAAGGGTTGGCCAGAGGCCAGGGAGCCGCTCTGCGAGGCCGCGGCGCGCGAAGCCGGCGAGGAGGCCGGGCTGCGCGGCCGTGTCTCTCATCTTGAAGCCGGCCGTTACTTCTACGCCAAGGCGCTGGCTTCCGGCGAAGAAGTCCCGTGCGAGGTCCTGGTGTTTCCGCTGCATGTCGACAAAGTCGCGGACCGCTGGAAGGAAAAACGCTCACGCACCCGCAAATGGGTCCGTGCAAGCGAAGCGGTGCGCATGGTCAACGAACCCGACCTTTGCCAGATCATCGCCTATTTCTGCGCCGACCCGCACAGCTTCTCCTGACGGGCGGCCACACCGCGCTCTTTGCAAAACGGGACTTGCTTGCAAAGGCTGGACACGCGTTGCCGCCATCGACATGAATGCTTTGCTAAGGAATCAAAGGTAGGATTCGGCAGCTCTGGTATTTTTTGATCGATGGCGAGCCCCGAAAATCCAATTCCAAACGAGTCCGACGAGCCTGAGCGCGAGCATCGTCCGCGCGTGCTCAAGGGCGGGTCGATCATCACCGGAATTTCGAATTCGGAAGTCGGCTGCACGCTGCGCAATCAACACGAAGGCGGAGCCGAACTGAAGATACCGCTGGAAGCCCGGGTTCCCGATCGCTTCCTTCTCTATGTGCCGCTCGACGGCATTGCCTATCGGTGTGAGGTCCGCTGGCGTCGCAATGACCGTATCGGGGTGCAGTTCACCGGCACCGAGCCAAAACCCAGGCTGCACTACGGCTGATCCATTCAGGCACGACGCTTTGGATCGTTGCCGCGTCCGGATTGCCTGGTGGCGACAAAATTGCGATCGCCGCACCGCATTCTATCCCCGTTATCCACATATGTGACACACAAGATGTTGGGGTCACAAAAGCTACGCAAACGAATCCTTGACGGCGCAAAACGAGTCGCCTTTTATAGGCCATGCGCTCCTGTTGAGAGTGCGACCGGAAAGTTCTGAGCCCGGTCTTTTTCCCGGATTATGTGCGTTTTGCTCGCATTTCCGCCTGGTTACGAGGCCGGCGGAAGCGTTGGAATTGTGGGGCGGTTGGGGTCGATAGGGACAATTGTCGGGCTTGAATAAATTGTCTGTTAATACTATATTTAGTGTTTGCAGGTAGGTTCGACGCTAGATAGTGTGAATTTCCCTCGACCGAGGGAATCGGAAAAAAATCAGTTTTGAGGGACCCGTGGGTTCGTCGGCGCGTTGGACAGGCACTTCGCAAGGAGTTTGACCAGCAGGGCCGGCGGAGGCTGCGAAATGGAGAGCCGGCCGTTTTCGAACGCCGGCAGACGGCGGACATGCGCGTTTCGCATCGGGGGCAGAAATCCCTGGGGAAAAGCGCTACATATAGACAAAAGGGACCGGACCAATGCGCATCGAGCGTCGTTTCACCAAGCCAGGACAGTCCGCCTATGCGGAGATCGAATTCCGCAAGGCGCTTTCGGAGATCAAGAATCCGGATGGCTCGGTGGTGTTCCGCTTGGACAATATCGACGTGCCGGCGCAGTTCTCCCAGGTCGCAGCCGATATCCTGGCACAGAAATATTTCCGCAAGGCCGGTGTTCCGGCACGCCTGAAGAAGATCGAAGAGAACGACGTCCCCTCCTTCCTGTGGCGCTCCGTCGCCGATGAGGCGGAACTCGCCAAGCTGCCGGAAGCCGAGCGCTACGGTTCCGAGATCGACGCCCGCCAGGTCTTCGACCGCCTTGCCGGCACCTGGACCTATTGGGGCTGGAAGGGCGGCTACTTCAAGGCGTCGGAAGAAGACGCACGCGCCTTCCGTGACGAGCTTGCCCACATGCTGGCCACCCAGCGCGTCGCGCCGAACTCGCCGCAATGGTTCAACACCGGCCTGCACTGGGCCTATGGCATCGACGGCCCGAGCCAGGGCCACTTCTATGTCGACCCGTTCACCGGCAAGCTGACCAAGTCGAAATCCTCCTACGAGCATCCGCAGCCGCATGCCTGCTTCATCCAGGGCGTACAGGACGACCTCGTCAACGAGGGTGGCATCATGGATTTGTGGGTGCGTGAAGCGCGCCTGTTCAAATACGGCTCCGGCACCGGCTCCAACTTCTCGCTGCTGCGCGGCGAAGGCGAAAAACTGTCCGGTGGCGGCCGCTCGTCGGGCCTGATGAGCTTCCTCAAGATCGGCGACCGCGCGGCGGGCGCCATCAAGTCGGGCGGCACGACGCGCCGCGCCGCCAAAATGGTCATCGTCGACGCCGACCATCCCGATATCGAGGAATTCATCGACTGGAAGGTCAATGAAGAGCAGAAGGTCGCCTCGCTGGTGACCGGCTCGAAGATCGTCAAGAAGCATCTCGAAGCGATCATGAAGGCCTGCGTCAACTGCGAAGGCAATGGCGACGACTGCTTCGATCCGTCGATCAACTCCGCGCTGAAGCGCGAGATTAAGGCGGCCAAGAAGTCGGCCGTGCCGGAGAACTACATCTACCGCGTCATCCAGTTCGCCAAGCAGGGCTATAGCTCGATGTCGTTCAAGACCTACGACACAGACTGGGATTCGGACGCCTACCTCACGGTTTCGGGCCAGAATTCCAACAATTCGGTGTCGCTGAAGGATAATTTCCTGCGCGCCGTCGAGGACGATGCCGACTGGCACCTGACCGCCCGCAAGGACGGCAAGGTACTGAAGACGCTGAAGGCCAGGGATCTCTGGGAAAAGATCGGTTACGCCGCCTGGGCGTCGGCCGATCCGGGCCTGCATTTCAACACGACGATGAACGACTGGCACACCTGCGCTTCCGCCGGTGCGATCCGGGCGTCCAACCCGTGCTCCGAATACATGTTCCTCGACGACACGGCCTGCAATCTCGCCTCGATCAATCTGCTGCCCTACCGCAACGCCGACGGCACGATCGACATCGCAGCCTACGAGCACACGGTGCGGCTGTGGACCATCGTGCTCGAAATCTCCGTCATGATGGCGCAGTTCCCGTCGAAGGAGATCGCCAAGCAGTCCTACGAATACCGCACGCTCGGCCTCGGCTATGCCAATATCGGCGGCCTGCTGATGACGTCGGGCATTCCCTACGACTCCGACGAAGGCCGCGCGATCTGCGCCGCACTCACCGCGATCATGACCGGCATGGCCTATGCCACCTCGGCCGAGATGGCCGGCGAACTCGGCGCCTTCGCCGACTACGACCGCAATGCCCAGAACATGCTGCGCGTCATGCGCAACCATCGCCGTGCCGCCTATGGCGAGAAGCAGGGCTACGAGAAGCTCGCCGTCAACCCGGTGCCGCTCGTCGCTTCCGACCTGAAGCAGCAGGACCTTGCGACCCACGCCAAGGCCGCCTGGGACCGCGCCATCGAGCTCGGCGAGGAGCATGGCTACCGCAACGCGCAGGCGACCGTCATCGCGCCGACCGGCACGATCGGCCTGGTCATGGATTGCGACACCACCGGCATCGAGCCCGACTTCGCGCTGGTGAAGTTCAAGAAGCTGGCCGGCGGCGGCTATTTCAAGATCATCAATCGCGCCGTGCCGGAAGCGCTGCGCACGCTCGGCTATTCCGAAGCCCAGATCGCCGAGATGGAGGCCTATGCGGTCGGCCACGGCAACCTCAACCAGGCGCCGGCCATCAACCCCGGCGCGCTCAAGGCCAAGGGCTTCACCGACGAGAAGATCGCGGCGCTCAACGCAGCCTTGAAGTCGGCCTTCGACATCAAGTTTGTCTTCAACCAGTGGACGCTCGGCGCCGACTGGGTGAAGGAGACGTTCGGCTTCACCGACGAGCAGCTCAACGACTTCTCGTTCGAGATGCTGCCGGCGCTCGGCTTCTCCCGCAAGGACATCGAGGCCGCCAACATCCATGTCTGCGGTGCGATGACGCTGGAAGACGCGCCGTTCCTCAAGGCCGAACACCTCGCCGTGTTCGATTGCGCCAGCCCGTGCGGCAAGATCGGCAAGCGCTCGCTGTCTATCAACAGCCACATCCAGATGATGGCGGCGGCACAGCCCTTCATTTCCGGCGCGATCTCCAAGACCATCAACATGCCCAACGATGCGACGGTGGAAGACGCCAAGGGCGCCTACATGCTGTCGTGGAAGCTGGCGCTGAAGGCCAACGCGCTCTACCGCGACGGCTCGAAACTGTCGCAGCCGCTCAATTCCTCGCTGCTCGCCGATGGCGAGGACGACGAGGATGAAGCCGTCGAGCAGCTGCTCGCCGCACCTGCGGCAGCACGTGCCGCACAGATCACCGAGCGGATCGTCGAGCGCATCATCGAGCGCGTGTCGCGCGAGCAGGAAAAGCTGCCCGGCCGCCGCAAGGGTTACACGCAGAAAGCCAAGATCGGTGGCAACACCATCTTCCTGCGCACCGGCGAATATGACGATGGCCGTCTCGGCGAGATCTTCATCGACATGAACAAGGAAGGCGCGACTTTGCGTGGCCTTCTCAACAACTTCGCCATCGCCATTTCGTTGGGCCTGCAATATGGCGTGCCGCTCGACGAATATGTGCACGCCTTCACCTTCACCAAGTTCGAGCCGGCCGGCATGGTGCAGGGCAATGACGCCATCAAGAGCGCGACGTCGATCCTCGACTACGTGTTCCGCGAGCTGGCGATCTCCTACCTCGGCCGCAACGATCTCGCCCATGTCGACCAGTCGGACTTTTCCAACACCGCACTTGGCCGTGGCATCAGCGAAGGCAAGACCGATGCGGTCTCCAAGGGCCTGACCCGTGGCGCCTCGCCGGTGAAGCTGGTGTCGCGCGTCAGCGGCAACGATCCGAAAGGCTTTGCGGCCCCCTCGGGCGCCCCTGCCCGCTCGGCACCGACCGCCTTCTCCGGCTCCAACGTGCTGGCGCTGAAACCCGCCAGCGACGAAGCGGTCGCCTACAAGCGCGACTATGAGGAGCGGGCAAAGGAATTGGCCGAGGACATCGCCTTCGAGGAAGCGGCGGGTGTTGCTTCCGACGCCACGGCTGCGCTGTTCACCGACGCCGCGGCCATGGAGGCGGCGGAAGCCAAGAAACTCGCCAACGACCGCCGCGCCAAATCTCTGCTCCAGGGCTACACCGGCAATTCCTGCTCCGAGTGCCAGAATTTTACCATGGTGCGGAACGGGACCTGCGAGAAGTGCGATACGTGTGGCTCGACGAGCGGGTGCAGCTGAGCTAATTCACGCGCGCTGTCTGTCTGCTGCCAACAATGCGACTCCGCTCTCAGCAGAAGAGATATGCTGAGAGCGGAGGTCTATAAAAATGCCGCCAGAGCCCAAGCAACAGCACTATATTCCGGAAACTTATTCGAAGCATTTCTTGGATGGAGACGGCTGCATCAAAGTCTACGATACGTGGGAAGATTGTAGGCTTTTCTGCACCTCTCCAAAATCGGTATTCAAAGAGAAATACCTATACTCACAACCAGTTCATGCTGAAGCGCGTTTTGACAACGCGATCGAGAGACTTTTTTCCGACACGATAGAAAGCGGCTGGGACCGAGCTGTGAACATTATCGCGGAAAAGAAACCGCTCTCACTTGATGAAATTAAACATTTCACCGAATTCCTTTTGTCCATGCGATGCCGTGTACCCAACGCGCTTAGATCTGTTATGAGCCTTTTGCGAGACTCTGTTGCTAGGATATCGGACGCAGTTTCACCTCCCGTACCCGAGGCTCTGTTGGAAATTTATCGCAAGACGACAGGAGATGTATCGAGCCAGATTAGAATGCAGGATTTGATAAACGCCGGCATAATTCAAATAAACATTGACCCGCATACCGCCCTTCTTTCGATGCCAAATATCATTCGAGGCATGCTTCCTGTAATGAATCGGTACAACGCGCCTGTTTTTATACACAACGAGACAGGCGTCGATTTTATTTCTAGCGATAACCCCGTGTGCTACTTCAAATCGGGAACACCAATAGGTAAAATAGTTCCATACAGTGTCGGAAATTTTGATGATTTTGAACTTGTCTTCCCTATAACTCCGCGCATTGCGATGTATCTGGACACCCGAAGGCAGACGGATGCAATGCATAGAGAAGTACGCAACCGCCGGGCGATAGATCGCATCAATGAGGTCGTGGCTCTTTTTGCTGATCGCTATATATTTAGCCAACGGGGAGACATCGAGACCTTAGTATCCAACTTTTTCGATAAAGGGCCAGTTCCGGACTTCGAACGCTCGATAGTTGGTAACGGCTTGGTGCAGCGAATAAGCTACAAGATCGGACAGCCCTCCGCTCTATCGAATGCGTGGGAATACCCATTCCGACGATGAGGATGCAACAGGGCGTGAGCCGCTACACTGACTATCCACCTAGGGAGTGAAGTGCGTGTGTTACGCGGTGGTGATTGAAAAGGCGGGAAATAACTTTTCCGCTTATGTGCCGAATTTACCCGGCTGCATCGCGACCGGTGCAACTGTACGCGAGGTGGAAGCCGAGATTCGCGATGCAATTCGCTTTCACATCAAGGGTTTGCGGGCCGATGGGTTGAATGTGCCGAAGGTGTTAGCTTGGCAGAGTGCGTAAAGGCATAAAGCCACGAACCAGACCGGCACTACAGGTAGATGAACTTCACACCCACGTTATTGAGCGCGGTTTCTTTTGGAAAAATTTATGACAAGCGCTATTGGTTTGACGCCTATAGACCTCCTAACAACAATTTTGGTAGTTATTACGGGCGTATACGCCTGGCTAACTTATAAGATAGCCCACTCAAATAAAATGATGGTCATAGAAATACAGAAGCAGATCGAGGTTCAAACGCGGCCTGTAATTGCTTTGAATATCGAAATTCAACACCATACTATTTTTGTTGCTCGAATCTGGAACCGAGGCTCCTCATCCGCCGAGAACCTTAAACTGACGGTCGACAGAGACTTCTATCGCTTTGGGGAAACCGTTGGAGAATCAAAAAATATTTCTGATATGTATATTTTCAAAAACACATTGGCTGCACTCGCGCCTGGCGATGGATTCTGGATCGATCTTTGTACAGGCCCTCAGGTCGGCAAGGAGATCGGCGGCAAAATAGTAACACCTGACAAATTCACAATTCAGGCATCCTATGGCTACGGGTCGCGTATCTATACCGAGAACTTCTTTGTGGATCTTCGAGCTTATTTCTATACGTCCGGAGCGAAGAGAATTCCTGAGCAACTCGAAAAGATAGCAAAATCTCTGGATGAACTGGCAAAATCAAACAGAAAGTAGTCACCTCACCGTGGAACATGTCGAGGTTGATATGGGATCATCTCCCTGTGGGACACCGGAGCCGGGAATACGGCCAGAATAGTTGTTTGCGGCCAGGATCGCTGCCCGGACCAATTTACCCCGCCTGCAACACCTCCAGCGTCTGCCCGTCAAACGAAGGCTCGTCCTGGCCTATCCGCACGAACAGCACTTTCCGCCCCCCACCCTCGGGCACCTCGAAATACTGGATGCCGTCAGGCATTTCGCCCCAGGCGCCGCAGGGCGGCTCCGGGATCTCATCGGGGCTGGCTACCGCTTTCAGCTCTTTCGCATAGGCAGCGTCCGGGCTGAATGTGTAGCGTTTGACGCCGGCGGGGACTCTGCCCCCGGCGTAAGGCGTCGAATTCAATACCTTGTTTGCATCTGGCCATGCCTTCGGCCTGCCCGGTTCAAAGCCTCTCAGCATGCCATCTCAGATGGTCGTCCATGAAGCTGGAGATGAAAAGATACGAGTGGTCGTATCCATCCTGCATCCGCAATTTTAAAGGAATACCTGCTTTGGTGCAGGCCGCCTCAAGCAGCCAAGGCCTCAGCCCGTCGTCAAGAAATCCATCCGACGTTCCCTGATCCACCAAAAATTCGGGGAAGCGGTATCCGTCGTCGATGAGCGACGTCGCGTCGCAGCTTCGCCACGAGGCCTCATCCTTGCCGAGATACTTCTCAAAAGCCGGTCTCGACCAGCCGGCGGTGCTTGGCTGGGCGATCGGGGCGAACGCCGAGCAGCTCTTGAACCGCTGCGGATTCTTCAAGGCAATCGTCAGCGCGCCATGCCCGCCCATCGAATGGCCAAAGATTGCCTGGCGTGCCATATCGGCTGGAAATTCAGCCGCGATGAGGGCCGGCAACTCCTCGGCGACATAGGAATACATACGATAGTTCTTCGCATAAGGCTCTTGCGTCGCATCGAGATAGAAGCCGGCGCCGGAGCCGAACTGCCAGTTGTCTTTTTCATCCGGAATGTCGGCCCCGCGCGGGCTGGTGTCGGGACAAACGACGATCAGGCCGAGCTCGGCGGCCATGCGCCTGTACTCGCCCTTGTCCATGACATTGGCGTGCGTACACGTCAGGCCTGAGAGATACCACACAACGGGACAAGGCGTCTCCCGCGCCTGCGGAGGTATGAAAACGGCAAAAATCATGTCGCAACGGCAACTCGTCGAGAAATGGGAATAGACGCCCTGCACGCCGCCATGGGCTTTCGTCTGAGAGATGATTTTCATGTGTTCTCCACGTTGCGGGTCGGATGACGGTCGGCCCCACCACTGCCACCCAGCGGCAAGCACTTGCGTCCTGCCATCGTATGGTTCCTGTGTCGACGGATCTCAGCGCGGAAAAAGAACATCGCCCATTCCGAGCACTGCGTTATCCCCGCCATATTTGCGCGGTGCGCTCCCCAGAAGCGGCCGTTTCAAAATGCCCTCGGCGATCAGATGACGATCGATGATGGCGGCGAAAACGCTCTCGGGCGCGCCGCATTCGACGAAGCTCGGCGACATGCGTGCCGGCGCGCGATCGAGAAGGATCGAACCGCGACGCATCAGATAGCCAGGCATCTCACCGGTGCCACCGGCCACCACCAAGGTGCCGGCGATCATGCGGCTGCCGGCATGGTCGCCGGAGCCTTTCAGCACCGCGACCAGGCCGCGCCGCATGCGGTCCGCCGCGAAGGCGCCCGCTCTGCCCCTGACGATCAACACACCGCCGTTCATGCCGGCCAGTTCCCCGACGAGCGGCGCACCGAGGTGGTCGCCGGCATTGCCTGTTATCTCAAGCCTGCCGCCGCGCATGCCGGAGCCGGCGTATGGACCCGCATTGCCTTCGATCGTGAGCTTGCCACCCCGCATGGCGCGCCCGGCCTGGGCGCCGGCATTGCCAACGAGGCGAACCGACCCACCCCGCATGCCTTGCGCCACAAGGTCAAGGCGCATGCT
>NZ_RZPL01000960.1:0-1705 GCF_004022805.1 Mesorhizobium sp. M7A.F.Ca.CA.002.04.1.1
ACGCCGACCTCTCGGCCGGCATGATCGACGACAAGACCGCGCAGCTGCGCCGCCGTGAACTGGAAGAAGAATCTTCTTTCTTCGGCTCGATGGACGGCGCCTCGAAGTTCGTCCGCGGCGACGCCATCGCCGGCCTCATCATCACCGCCATCAACATCGTCGGCGGCATTGCCATCGGCTACATCAGGCACGGCATGGGCATGGGCGAAGCCGCCGACGTGTTCATCAAGCTGTCGGTCGGCGACGGCCTCGTCACCCAGATCCCGGCACTGATCGTGTCGCTCGCCGCCGGCCTGCTCGTCTCCAAGGGCGGCACCCGCGGCTCGACCAACCAGGCGGTGTTCGGCCAGCTCGGCGCCCACCCGCGCGCCCTCTATGTCGCGGCATCGCTGCTGGTGCTGCTCGGCTTGATGCCCGGCCTGCCGCTGTTCCCGTTCTTTGCGCTCGCAGCCGGCATGGCCGGTCTCGGCTACGTCATCCCGATGCGCGCCAACCGTGTCCTCGCCGAAGCCGAGGCGATCAAGGACCAGGAAAAGGCGACCAAGGTCGAGGAGGAGAAGAACTCGGTCAAGGCCTCGCTCGCCACCGCCGAGATCGAGCTTTTGATCGGCAAGCAGCTGTCGACAAGGCTGCTGACGTCGCATCAGGAACTGGTTTTCCGCATGGGCAAGATGCGCAAGAAATTCGCCACCCAGTACGGCTTCGTCGTGCCGGAAGTGCGTGTCGCCGACGATTTCGCCATCCCGCCGAAGAGCTACCAGATCAAGGTGCACGGCACCGTGGTGGCCGAATACCAGATGCGCGTCGGCGAGATCATGGTGCTGCTCGGCAATCGCGACATACCCGAGATACCGGGCGAGGAAATCCGCGAGCCGGCCTTCGGCATGCGCGCCTATTCGGTGGTCGAAGCCTTCGCCGAGGATCTGAAGCGCGAGAACTACACCTTCGCCGACAACATGTCGGTGCTGCTCACCCATCTCTCCGAGGTCATCCGCAACAACCTGCCGCAGCTTCTGTCCTACAAGGACATGAAGGCGCTGCTCGAACGCCAGGACCAGGAATACCGCAAGCTCGCCGACGAGATCTGCACCACGCACATCTCCTATCCCGGCCTGCAGGCGGTGCTGAAGCTGCTGCTCGCCGAGCGCGTCTCGATCCGCAATCTGCACCTGATCATCGAGGCGATCGCCGAGATCGCGCCGCATGTGCGCCGCACCGAGCAGATCGTCGAACATGTCCGCATCCGCATGGCCCAGCAGATTTGCGGCGACCTGTCCGAGGGCGGCGTGCTGAAGGTGCTTCGCCTCGGCAACCGCTGGGATCTCGCCTTCCACCAGAGCCTCAAGCGCGACGCCAAGGGTGAGGTGCGCGAGTTCGACATCGACCCGCGCCAGCTCGAGGAGTTCGGCCAGGACGCGACCAAGGCGATCAAGAAATATCTGGAAGCCGGCGAGCGTTTCGTCCTCGTCACCGCGCCCGACGCCCGCCCCTATGTGCGCATGATCATCGAGCGGCTGTTCACCACGCTGCCGGTGCTCAGCCACGTCGAAATCGCCAAGGGCGTCGAGATCAGGGTGCTCGGAACCATATCGTGAGCGTGCTGTCGCAAGGCGTCGTCATCGCGGCGTTCCTCGCCTTCTGCCGCATCGGCGCCTGTTTCATGCTGATGCCGGGCCTGTCCAGCGCCCGCGTCCCGGTCCAGGTC
>NZ_RZPL01000961.1:0-1699 GCF_004022805.1 Mesorhizobium sp. M7A.F.Ca.CA.002.04.1.1
CCAAAAGCACGATCACCAGCACGATCATCCAGTGCCAAATCGAAAATGAACCCATAGCAAATCTCTCTCGAATGTTTTCCCTGGCGATGATCTATGCGTTTTCGCGTTGGGATTCAAACACAACTGCGACAGAGTTTATGAAAGGGTGGCGGATGTCACGCATTTTCGACGCGGCGGCCCCGCTACGAATCCGCGCATCCTCGACAGATCGGCCGCCAATGCCAGTCAATCTTCCGTGACGCGCGGCGTCAGCAGGCCGAGTTCCTCGAGATCGATATCGGTGAGCGCATCCTCGTCGTCGGTCAATGCATCGGGATCGGCCGGCGGCTGCGGAATGGAGAAATTCGACGGCATGCGGCCCGAAAGCAGGCCGGCCCCCTTCAGTTCCTCCATGCCGGGCAGATCGCGGATCTCTTCCAGCGCGAAATGATCGAGGAAGGTCTCCGTCGTGCCGTAGGTGACCGGGCGTCCGGGTGTCTTTCGCCGGCCGCGCATGCGCACCCATTCCGTTTCCAGCAGCGTGTCGAGCGTGCCTTTCGAGGTTTCGACACCGCGGATGTCCTCGATCTCGGCACGCGTCACCGGCTGGTGATAGGCAATGATCGCCAGCACTTCGAGAGCCGCGCGGGAGAGCTTCCTTTGCTGGACGGTATCCCTGCTCATCAGGAAAGCCAGGTCGCCGGCGGTGCGGAACGCCCAGGCATCGCCGACACGCACCAGATTGACGCCGCGCCGCGCATAGATCTGCTGCAGCTCGGCCATGGCCAGGGCGATGTTGATGCCGTCCGGCAGGCGTGCCGCAAGCTGCTTTTCGCTGACGGGTTCGGCGCTGGCGAACACGATCGCCTCGGCCATGCGCACAGCCTCGGCCAGATGCAGTCGCTCGGCCGGGTTTTGTAGCTGCTGCTCGGCCGGATCCTGGGAAAGCGGGCCCTCGTCGGGTTCATCGCCGATCTTGAACGGGACAACCGAAGCGTTGGCGCGTTCGCTCATGATGCCACCTCGACTGCCTTGATTGTCTGCGTTCGGCCGCGCAGGTAGATCGGCGCGAACGTCTGATCCTGCCGCACATCCATCTTGCCTTCGCGCACCAGTTCCAGCGTGGCAGCGAACGAGCTCGCGATCGCCGTGCGCCGCTCCTCGGGACTGGTCATGTACGCGATCAGAAAACTTTCCATCGTCGTCCAGTCGCTCACGGCTCCCACAAGGCGGGTCAGGATGTCGCGCGCGTCCTTGAGCGACCAGACACCGCGCCTGGCGATGGTCACATTGTTGATCGCCTGCTTCTGGCGCTGCTGGGCATAGGCGGTCAAGAGATCGTAGAGCGAGGCAGAATAGGCGTTGCGCTTTTCGATGATGACCATTTCCGGCATGCCGCGCGCGAACACGTCGCGGCCGAGCCGGTTGCGGTTGACCAGACGCGCCGAGGCGTCGCGCATGGCTTCCAGCCGCTTCAGTCGGAACTGCAGCACCGCCGCCAGTTCCTCGCCGCTTTCGCCCTCGTCGCCTGGCTGCTTGGGGATCAGGAGCTTGGACTTGAGGAAGGCCAGCCATGCCGCCATCACCAGATAGTCGGCGGCAAGCTCCAGCCTGAGCGCCCTCGCCGTCTCGACAAAGGTCAGATATTGCTCGACCAGCGCCAGGATCGAAATGCGCGCCAGATCGACTTTCTGGGTGCGGGCAAGATGCAGCAGAAGAT
>NZ_RZPL01000962.1:0-1695 GCF_004022805.1 Mesorhizobium sp. M7A.F.Ca.CA.002.04.1.1
CGGCCATGCCGTAAATGATGCCATGCGGCTTGACATGGCTGAGTTGCCCGCCCTCGGCGGCCAGCATCCCTGTCAGAGCACCGATTTGATAGAGGAAGGCAGCTGTCAGTTCCTCCGGCTGAAGTCTCATTTCGCGCCGGCCGAACCCCTCACGATCGGGAAGGGAGGGATGCGCGCCGACCCGCTTGCCATGCGAAAGGGCGAGCCGCACGGTCTTCAGCATCGTCCATGGATCGGAGGCGTGGAAGCCGCAGGCGATGTTGGCGCAATCGATATGAGGCATGATGCCGGCATCGTCACCGAAGCGCCAGTTGCCGTAGCTTTCGCCCATGTCGCAGTTCAGGGTGACCATGGTTTACTTGCCTCAGCCCAGAGTGTTCAACGCCCAGCCGGGGGCGATGTGCGGGAATTCCGGCGGTGGTTCGCGCTCATGCAGCAGTCGAAGCACGCGCGGCGGCGTCAGTGGCAGCTGCCGCACCGGCTTGCCGATGGCGCGTGCCACAGCGCAGCCGATCGCCGCGCCCACCGCCAGGATCGGGACCTCGCCCGCACCCTTGGTGCCTAGAGGCCCCATCGACGGCGCGCCCTCGTAAAGGTCGGCGGCGACCGGAACCACATCCTGCGCCAGCGGCAGGCGATAAGTCTCGAAATCGTCCTGCGCGATGCATCCGTCGGCGGTGAGCGTCACCTCCTCGTGCAACGCATAGCCGAGCCCCTGTACCACGCCGCCCTGTATCTGGCCCAGGATGGCGCGCGGGTTGAGCGCGCGGCCGACATCTTGAACTACGCGATAGGCCAGCACCTCGACATGGCCGGTGTCCGGATCAACCGCCACCTCGGCCTCGTGAACGACGAAGACGGGAATGTCGAGCGCATCGATGAAATGCCCCATCGCGCAGCCGGACATTGCCGGAGTGTTCCTGGCGGCAAAGGCCCCGCTTCCGGTGATCGGGCCAGTGGTTGCCTGTGCATGGGCGACGACAGCGGGGATCGACATGCCGGAACCGGGACGTCCCGTGATCTCGACACGACCGTCCCGCAGCACCAGGTCTTCCGGTCGGGTCTGGAGCATCTCGCCGGCGGTCCGAAGCAGCTTCTCCCGCACTTCCGCGCAGGCGGCGATGCTCGCGGCACCAATGGACACGGTGGTGCGCCCACCGCCAACGCCGACATCGAGACCGGCGGCATCCGTATCGGCTTCGCGCACGATCACCTGGTCGGGAGCAAGCCCGAGCTGCCCAGCCACGATCTGCGGCAGGGATTGCACCATCGTGCCGGATCCGATCTCCACACCCGAGGTGACCAGCGTTGCGCTGCCGTCGGCGTTCAAATTCACCGTCGCCGCCGAAGGCCCGACGAAAACGAACCATGTGCCGACCGTGGTCGCAATTCCATAGAGCCTGCCGTCGGCCTCGGCCTCTGATGTACCGGTGCTGGCGCGCAGTGTCTCCATGCGATCGAGCATCGGACCCAGCACGTCGGCCTCGAAAACCTGCCCCGTGGCACCGAGATCGCCATCTCCCAGGACATTTTTCTTCCGGAACTCCATTGGGTCGAAGCCTAGCGCATCGCAGATTTCGTCGGTGTGTCGCTCCAACGCGAAGGTGTTGTAGACGCCGTTGCAAGCTCGGAAAGCGCCGTTGGGTGGTGTGTTGGTGTATACGGCGCGGCTGACGAGCCGCGTTGCGCCAACCC
>NZ_RZPL01000963.1:0-1694 GCF_004022805.1 Mesorhizobium sp. M7A.F.Ca.CA.002.04.1.1
TTCTCCGGCTGCTCGTCTGACGTGTCCGCCGCCGGCGCCGCCCGCGGTCTTGACCACCCAGTTCTCCGGGTCAGGCGGCTGGTCCCATCGCAGTTGCGGATGCGGGATGCCGAGTTCGGCACAATCATCGGCCAGCAACTGCGGATCCTTGATCCTGCGGATCGCGGCGCCGCCATTGCCGGCGAGCCGAAAGTGTCGCGCGATTTTGTCCACGGTCTCAGGCATCCGCTCAAACCCTGAGCCCAGGACAATGGCGGCCGGCAGGTCGTCGCCAGCCAATCGCCGAAGCGTGTCGATGATGCGCTCGCCGTCGATGCCTCCTTGCAGGTCGCCTGGCAGCATTGTCGCGCGTTCTGCGAGCGCGACGGTGTCCGTATCGCAAAAGAAATCGGCGACCAGCGGACGATAGCCGGCGCGACGCGCGGCGGCGGCCAGCCCCCGGCCTGAAATTGCCGCGATCAAAAGAGATCCGGCGTTACTTGGCAATCTCGCGTGCAAGGGAAAACGCTTCCTGAAAACCGAGCGTGATCGTCTTTTCGGATTCGATCATTCTTTTGAAGAGACCGAATTCGACCTTATATTTGACATTGCCGATGGCAAGCGGACCAATGCCGACAGCTTTTGCCGCATCGAGTGGATCACCATTGGCATTGACGGCCAATCCTTCGATGCCGGCCGGGGGAACGGCATTGACGTCGGCCGCAATAAGCAGGTCATTGCCTTTCAATTGGGCTTTGGAGACCACCTGGACGCCAGCTTTGGCGCAAGCCAGGATAATTTCGTTGGCTTCGACCAGCTTTGTCTTGCGGGCGTCGCTCGATCCGTCAGCCGCATCGACGGTGAGGTGGAACCTGCTTTCGATCTCGGCCGCGATCTGCTTGACCCGTTCGATGCCGTCATGGCCGACAAGTGTGACCCGGGCACCTTCCCCTGCCGCGATGACGGCGGTGCAGAAGCCGACGACGCCGGTGGCGCCGAAAACAGCCACTCTCGTATCCCTGAGCGCACGCTGGAATTTCTTCTCCAGCGCCTTTTCGACCTTGGCCACCATCGCCGCGGCTGTGGTGAACGAGCCGGCTGGATCGGCAAATACCGAAACCTGGAAAGGCGGCACCATCGCCTTCTTCGCGGCGTCGAACATGTCGAGCGCCAACGAGGCATCCTTCCCGGCGATGAAGATGCCGGTGTCGACACCCGCATCCGGCGGGCGTGAAAAGATCGCGTCCTGGACCAGTCCCGTCACTTCGGCCAGGCCCACATCGACATAGGGGACGACGGCGTCGAAACCTGCGTCGAGCGCCATGTTCACGTCGAAGGGGCTCATCTGCTTCAACGGTGTCAGCATGTGCAGGATGTGTTTGCGGGCCATTTCTTGCCTTTCTGCCTGAAACTGAAGCGTCAGCTGCCGACGAGATCCAGCCTGGTTGAACTGATCTTCGCGCCGGAGTTCCTGCCCTTGACGATCTTGACCTCAAGGCCGCCCTCAACTGTCGTCTTCCGAACCGCGTCGACGAACTTGAGTGCGGCGTCCTGCGATGGCGCGAAGGCAAAGCCTGTCGGCCCCCAGGAACTCTGGCCGATGCCGACGGCGCCTGCTTCATTGAGACAGTGGGCCACCATCTCGACCCGCTTCGAGGTGAACACGCCGCCCTGGGCCGGGGCGAAATGGCTGCCGATCAGCATCTGTATCGCGG
>NZ_RZPL01000964.1:0-1688 GCF_004022805.1 Mesorhizobium sp. M7A.F.Ca.CA.002.04.1.1
GCTCGTGCCCGCCGCTGTCCGACTATCTGGGGGCCGCGGAGTAATTTACGCTGAGCGCAAGGCCGGCTTGATCGGCTCGGCCTTGCCCATCCTCTTGCGGCTGATGACGCAATTTCGTCCGGCGCGTTTGGCGGCATAGAGCGCCGCGTCTGCCTCGGTGAGCACGTTGTCGAGGCTGCTGCCGCTTGCCTCGCCAAAGCCGATGCCGCCGCTGACCGTGCTGCGCAATTTGCCGAGCTGGGTGGGGACGATTTCGGCGCCGAAAGCCACGCCGATCTTGCTGGCGAGATCGTAGGCCTTTTCGTCCGTCATCCGCGACATGACGACTGCGAACTCCTCGCCGCCAAGGCGAAAAGCGTCGACGCCGGGCCGGGCATATTTCTTGATGACGGCGGCAAAACGGCACAAGACCTGATCCCCAACCGGGTGACCGTAGACATCGTTCGTCCGCTTGAAGTGGTCGAGGTCGAACATGACGATAGACATGAATGGACCGAAACTCCGCTCGCCGTAAAGCGACGTCAATGCCCGGCGGTTCAGCAACCCTGTCAGCGGGTCGGTCATGGTCTCGGCCTTGAGCTCGATCTGCGCCTGCAGATGATGGAGGGAGAGCGTCAATGCTCCGAGCCCGGTCATGCAGGCCACCGCCACGACGGAATTCAATCGTTCGGCCCAATTGTCGGGCGCAATCGCGAGCGTCCATTGCCCCTTGGTCAGCAGAACCACGCCGCAAAGCGCAAACGACATCGCGCAGGTGCCGCTCAGAAACGAAACCACCAGCAGGATGCGGCGATCGTGACTGCCGTTGATCCAGAACATGGCGCCGATCGCCGACAGCAGCGCCGTCACCGTGGTGTAGGTGATGATGAAGCCAACGCCGTCAAAGCCAAGGAAAGTGACAGCGGCACAGATAGTCATGGCGGCAAGCGCCGGTGCAACGGCGCGCCTGTAGCCGGGCACGCCGAGATATTGCATGGCCGACAAGCAGAGGATCAGGAACCCCAGGCTGAGCAGCGCAAGCACGATCTGGCAAAGCAGCGGATCGGGGTCCTTGGTGTACCGCCAGAACAGGATCACATGCGCGACGAGCACCAGAATTCCGCACGCCACCGTCAGCACGAAACCTGCCTTGGGTGCGGTGAACCAGATCGCAAACATGGTGACGCTGAGGCATATGCCCGACAGCGCGGCTGCGAGCAGGAGCGAACTGAAGTCCAGCATATCGGGCAAGGGCCTCTCGAGCGTCGGCGGTTGCGCTGCATTCTAGGTCAGCGGCTGCCCCCAGATACGGATTTTCAGGCGATCCATCGATGCAACCTGCAGATAGGGTTTACAAAGCGTCGATGGCACGTGTCCCGAAACCGGACCATTGGACGCGAGATCAACCCTTGTTCAGGAGAGCGAGGTTGGCGTTGACGACGGTGGGATCGGCCATGCCGGCCTTCGCTTCGAGCAGCAGCGCCTTGGCCTTCTTGCGATTGCCGCGCAGCAGTTGCGAATAACCCATATTGTTGACGATCTGCGGCCTGCGACCGGCGACTTTCAGAAGCTGGCCGTAGGCACGGTCGGCGAAGTCGAAGCGGCCGAGTTCATCATAGGAAGCCGCGAGCCCCATCCAGGCCTCCGCATTGTCGGCCTTCAACTCGACGGCCTTGCGGAAGTGCTTTTCGGCGAGGCCGTAATTGGCG
>NZ_RZPL01000965.1:0-1687 GCF_004022805.1 Mesorhizobium sp. M7A.F.Ca.CA.002.04.1.1
ATCAGCTTCGTTTCAAGATTTTCCAGCGCGGCGGCAATGCGGTGTCGTTGACGCCGGAGGGCGAGACCTATGTCTCGCGCGTTCGCGAGGCGCTGGAGCGAATCGTGGCCGCCAGCATGGAAGCGACCGGACAATCGCAGGAGCATGTGCTAAAAATATCGGTGCTGCCGACCTTTGCGGCACGCTGGCTGTTTCCGCGCCTGCCGCTGTTCCAGCAGCAATATCCCGATATCGTGATGCGGGTCTCGACTTCGTACGCGACGCATGAGTTCACGGCCTCGGAATTCGATCTCGAAATCCGTTATGGCGACGGTCACTTTCACGGGCTGCAGTCCGATCTGCTGTTTCGCGAAGACCTGACACCGGTGTGCAGCCGCAAGCTGTTCCACGAAGTCCTCGGCGACAAGCGGCTGTCGAAGGTGACACCGGACGACCTCAAGCACTTCACCCTGCTGCATTCCGACACCTGCACCCAGAATTGGCAGTCCTGGCTTGGTTTCGCCGGCGCCAGCTTCGTGCTCAGCGAGACCAAGAGCATCTATTTCGACTCGTGCATGATGTCCTACGAGGCAGCCAATTCCGGGATGGGCTTTGCGGTGGCCAACCGTGCCTATATGGCCAGCGACATCCGCGCCGAAAGGCTGGTGGCTCCCTTCGCCGTCCATCATCCGAACACGGCTGGCTGGTATTTTGTCTCTCCGCTGAAAGGCCTTGCCGCACGCAAGGTCCAGTTGTTCAAGCAGTGGGTCATGGCGGAAGCGGCCCTGACCCAGTCCCAGTTGGACAACGAAATCAGGGGCGAGGCTTCGACGGCTGCCTGAATCCATCCGGTGCCTACTGATGCAAAGACGATGCTGCAGCACAAAATGCAGCGACGGCCGGCACAACCTTCGGACTGACTACGCAAACGCCACCGGATCAGGCGAAAGCCCTGCCCTCCTCGGTCCGCTGGAAAAGCATCAGGTCCAACCCCAGGCTTGGCCGTCCCAGGATGGTCAAGATCGTATGCGCCTGGCCGCGATGGTGGGTCTGGTGGTTGAAGACATGGTCCAGCGCCGGCGCCAGCCTTTGCGAATGCGCATGTCCGAGACGGTCATGTAGGTGAACCGGCCCGTCAACGCCTTGTCATTGAGGCCGCCGACCCAATCGATGATCCGCCTGTCCTCGGCTTCACGCGCCGCCCGCAGGCCGGTCAACCCCCGATGCAGGATAGCGTCCAGTGTCGTCGGCGCGTCGCCCTCCCCGGTGAAGCGCTTCATCCAGATGCGGTCGGCAGTCAAAAGGTGGTTGAGCGTGCCCATCATCGAGCCGAAGAAGGCGCCGACATCGCGGTTGAATTCCTCATCATCGAGTTCGGCGGCGGCATCATAGATGCGACCGTTGGCCCATTGATTATAGGCCGCAAACATCATGAAATGCTGTCTCATGGCTTCCCTCGGCTCGCGTCGATGCGGGGCCTACCTAACCCGCACGGGAGCCGCCGCCAATGACCATTCTGCTTTATGATCTCGTCGGACGCGACAGCACACGTCCGTTCAGCCCGCATTGCTGGAAGGTGGCGATGGCGCTTGCCCACAAGGGGCTCGACATATCAACCGTACCGACGCGCTTTCTCGAGGTGCCCGCTGTCGAGGGCGGCGTTTCGAAAACCGTTCCGGTGATCCGCGACGGCGAGACAGTCCTCGCG
>NZ_RZPL01000966.1:0-1685 GCF_004022805.1 Mesorhizobium sp. M7A.F.Ca.CA.002.04.1.1
CAGTTGGGGTTGGCGGCGTCGGCCTCCATCATGGTGGTGTCGGCCCAACCGGTGGCGCCCTCCTCCGGGATGGTGGAAGCGACCGGCTTCTTGGCGGCGACCAGCGTGTTGACCTGATACGGCCACGAGCCGGAAGCGACGACGCCTTCGTTCTGGAAATCGTCGACCTGGATGGCGGCGTCGTGCCAATAGCGGCCAACCAGTGTGCGTTGGACGCGCAGCAATTCGAGCGCCGCCTTGTACTGGCCCTCGTTCAGTTCATAGGGATCCTTGATGCCGAGTTCCGGTTTGTGGAACATCAGATAGTTGGCCGCATCCGCAATGTGGATCGGCCCGTCATAGGCCTGGACGCGGCCCTTGTTGGACTTGCCGTCCGGCAGCTTCATTTCCTCAAAGACGATGTTCCAGCTCTTGGGAGCCTCCTTGAACACGTCGGTGTTGTACATCAGGACGTTGGGACCCCACTGGTAGGGAACGCCGTAGTGGGCGCCGCCGACGGTGAACCACGGCGCGTCCTTGAGGCGCTCGTCGACCGTCTTCCAGCTCGGGATGAGATCGGTGTTGATCGGCTGCACGCGCTTGCCGGCAACGAGGCGCAACGAGGCATCGCCCGAAGCGGTGACGAGGTCGAAGCCGCCCTCATTCATCAGCGAGACCATCTCGTCGGAGGTGTTGGCGGTCTTGACGTTGACCTTGCAGCCGGTCTCCTTCTCGAAGGAAGTCACCCAGTCATAGCCCTTGTCGGTTTCGCCGCGCTCGATGTAGCCCGGCCAGGCAACGATGTTGACCTGGCCTTCGCCCTTGCCAAGTTCCTTGACCTGGGCGACGGCCTGACCGGAAAAGGTCAGCGCGACCGTCAGAGCAGTGCATGACTTCAGGAATGAATTCATTGTCGATCTCCCATTTAGGCGCCTGACCCTGAAAGCCGGTTTCGGTCTTCGTTAGGGGTCACGCGCGGACTGAAAACTGTCAGTTCGTCCGTTGGGCTTGATGCCGCTCTGATGGCGGCTTTGGTCCCTGAACCGAAAGTGCTTTGAAAATTCCGGTTTCGCAAATTCATTTATCAGAAGGGCGATATCGGTTTTTCCGATAGATGTGCAGCCGGCGTCTCAGGGACGCTGGCGGACCGTCCGTTGCGACTGGGCAAGACCGATGAAATCGCGCGCGGCCTGCGGCAGACCGGAGCCGCGCCGCCAGACCATGCCGACCTGGACCACCGGCAAGGAGCCGGAAATATCGCGCGATTCGATGCGGTCGCCTTCCAGCGACCAGGGCCGGTAGACGAGATCGGGCAGCAGCGCCACGCCGGCACCGGTGGCGACCAGACTGCGCACGGCCTCCACGGAACGGGTGCGGAAGGCGACATGCGGCTTGGCGCCGATCGCCGTCAGCAGCTTGCCGGTATTCTCCTCGATCTCGTCGACGGTCAGCATGATCAGCGTTTCGGAGGCAATGTCGCCAATGCTGATGATGTCGGCGCCGACGAGCGGATGACCGAGCGGCAGCCACAGCCGATAGGCCGAGACTTCGAGGATTTCCGACTGCAACGCGGTGCGGTCGCGCAAATTGGAGGTGACCATGACGGCAATGTCGAGCTTGCCGCCGATCAGGAGGTGTTCGAGATAATCGCCATTGTCCTCGATGGCAGAGACCTCGACGCCGGGATAGGCACGGCGGTAGCGGGC
>NZ_RZPL01000967.1:0-1683 GCF_004022805.1 Mesorhizobium sp. M7A.F.Ca.CA.002.04.1.1
GCTCTCGACCAGCTGGCGCGGATCGCCGCCCTCATTCCAGACGATCTCGAACAGGTCCTTGGCGATCTTGCCGGAAATGGTGCCGTCCTTGATCAGATCGATGACCGCGCCAAGCTGCTCGGGGGAAACCGGAGCGTTTTCAATGTCTTTTCCGGCCTTGTTCAATTGCCCGAGCAGATCGTTGATGACCCAGTTGGCGGCGAGCTTGCCGTCGCGGCCGGCGGCCACCTTCTCGAAATAGTCGGCGATCGGCTTTTCCGAAACCAGGATCGAGGCGTCATAGACCGACAGGCCGAGCGACGCGATCAGCCGCGCCTTCTTGTCGTCTGGCAGTTCCGGCAATTCCTTGGCCAGCGCATCGACATAGGCCTGGTCGAATTCCAGCGGCAAGAGGTCCGGATCGGGGAAGTAGCGGTAATCATGCGCCTCTTCCTTGGAGCGCATCGAACGCGTCTCGCCCTTGACGGCGTCGAACAGCCGCGTCTCCTGGTCGATCTTGCCGCCATCCTCGAGAATGGCGATCTGCCGGCGCGCCTCGTAGTCGATGGCCTGGCCGATGAAGCGGATCGAGTTGACGTTCTTGATCTCGCAGCGCGTGCCGAACTCGCCGCCCGGCTTGCGCACCGAAACGTTGACGTCGGCGCGCATCGAACCTTCGTCCATGTTGCCGTCGCAGGTGCCGAGATAGCGCACGATGGTGCGCAGCTTGGTGACATAAGCCTTGGCTTCGTCGGCCGAGCGCATGTCGGGCTTGGAGACGATCTCCATCAGCGCCACGCCGGAGCGGTTGAGGTCGACATAGGACATGGTCACATGCTGGTCGTGCATCGACTTTCCGGCATCCTGCTCCAGATGCAGCCGCTCGATGCCGACTTCGATGTCCTCGAATTCGCCCTGACGATCGGGGCCAACGGAAACGATCACCGTGCCCTCGCCGACGATCGGCTGCTTGAACTGCGAGATCTGGTAGCCCTGCGGCAGGTCTGGATAGAAGTAGTTCTTCCGATCGAAGACCGACTTGTGGTTGATCTGCGCTTTCAGCCCAAGGCCGGTGCGGATCGCCTGCTTGACGCATTCCTCGTTGATGACCGGCAGCATGCCGGGCATCGCCGCATCGACCAGGCTGACATTGGCGTTGGGCGCCGCGCCGAAAGCGGTCGAGGCGCCGGAAAACAGCTTTGCTTCCGATGTAATCTGGGCATGGACCTCGAGGCCGATGATGATCTCCCAGTCGCCGGTGGCACCGGAAACAAGGCGCTTGGCGTCGGGCGTGCGGGTGTCGATGAGGGACATGGTGGCCTGCGTATTGGAACTGCGGATAATGCGTTTCGCACACTTTGGTGTGCAACTTCGCTAGTGCAAACCGCCAAAAGAGACAAGCGCCCAAAAAACACAAGCGCAAAGCCGCGGACTGGCCTTTTCAGCTGCGTTCGCCTATGGGAGGTCCATTCCAATGGAGAGTGGATGTCCACTTACGCTCAGTCCCGGTAAGGCCCTGACCTCCTGGCGAGGCAGGGCAGAAAACCTGAAACCCCGTGCCGCGAAGCTTCGCGGCGGCGGCATTTTTTGTTTTCCCGGAAAACTCTCACATGGATATTTCGCGCAGCGCATGACCCCGAAAATCGGTATCGATTTTCGGAAAGGATCATGCGCCAAATCATAAGTGCCACAGCGTCCTTTGCG
>NZ_RZPL01000968.1:0-1679 GCF_004022805.1 Mesorhizobium sp. M7A.F.Ca.CA.002.04.1.1
CAGCTTTGAGACCAATGCCCGCATGTATGACCATCGCGGTCATGACGTCGGCGCAGTGGTTGGCGGAGCTATTCTCGGCGCTCTGATCGAGGGGATGGCGGACGATCATCACAATCGACGGCACACGACGAGTAACTACCGCCCCGATAGCAGCTACAATGGTTGTCATGGCATGGGATGCAAGGTCGACAATCCTGACCAGGCAATCGATACCCGACCGCAATTTGACAGGCAGGGAGAGCCAAACTTTGATGTGCATGGCAACTACCAAGGATGCCATGGTGCAGGCTGCCTTGTCGACAATCCTGACGCGGAGTGAATTGAAGGACGAAGGAAGCCGGTCACGATTGTCAAAGCGGGGCTCTTAAATCTTTCCCGCAGCATCAATCTTGATCTTCATCCTGGCATCACCACGGCAGACTTCGTTCACCTGCTTCTTGGTTTCTCCTCGAAGCGGTGGAGGCAGCCGAACATGTTCTCTATCTCCTCCTGCATCGTGGCGGCGGCTGAGACGATAAGATCGAGGTTCTTATGATGTCGATCCATAGGGGCTTGTGCGGAAGCCTCTTTGTACCAAGAAATGCACCAAAAGAGAGCTGATATTCGGAAAAATCGTTGCGAATCAGGCCGTTATGGGAAATCGATGGCGGAGAGGGAGGGATTCCCTTTCACCTCTATGATACTGAAAATACTAGTCTTTTCGCGCTTTTTGTTACACAGTTTGTTACACAGCTACAACTACGATTTATAACCGCTCTAAGCTCGCAGCTTTTGGGCTCGCCTGCCCAATCCATCCGATCTGTCGAAACCGATGGCTTGTAGGACACTCCCGCGTGTGTACGTTGGGGCTTGGGTCAGAAGGTGACCCACAGCAAAGACGGGAGCGCCGCAGCGCAAAAGATCTCATCGGTCAAGGAACAGATAGTGAAGTAGCCTGTGACAATCGGCGCCAGCATCACCTCCAAAGCCGACCAGGAAAAACCCGCAAAAAACGTCGCCCTCAGATACCCCGTCGGCAATGAATATGGGACCGAAGTTGCGCGGCAGATCGGGCGTTAGATGCCTTCATGACATCTGAACCTGAGCAGGCTCCTACGCCGCGAGCCGGCACATTTCCGAACGGAGTTTCGTCCGGCTGCGCAAAAAGGTGCCCTGTCGAGACTTACTTGTTGGCCAAATGGCTTAGCAGGGACGAACTCGTGAAGAGATTGATAATGCAACACTATCAGTCGTTGTGCTGATCCGACAGGCTGTGCGTTTTGGCACGAAAATCATGGCGAAAAGCGCACCGGCACTTTACTCTCCAAATTATGATTCGCCTCGATCCCGCGACCGCCAGCTCCTCTGCGCCGCCCTCCGTTCCCGCGTGGGCGATCACAAGCGCCGGCGCGCCGAGTGACGGCGACGCCGCCTTCCGGGCCGGCGCCGCCCTGGGTGCCCTCGACACGCTCGCCCGCGCGCAGGCAGCCTGGGCCGGCGCTTGGCGGCAGCGGCTGGCGGTTCGCTGCGCCGCCTCCAGCATGCGGCTCGCCGGCCGCGCCGAGGATGCGGCCGCCTTGCGCGATGCCTGGCATTTGCGTCCCCTACGTGCTGACCCCGGTCCCGCAGGCGCCAAAGACGGCGCCTGCGGGACCGGGGTCAGCACGTAGGGGACGCAAATGCCAGGCATCGCGCAAGGC
>NZ_RZPL01000969.1:0-1678 GCF_004022805.1 Mesorhizobium sp. M7A.F.Ca.CA.002.04.1.1
GTGCAGCCCTGCCGCGGACGCTGCCATGAGGGCCTGGAATCGCTCGCGCCGCCGACATTCCCGCACCCGAGAGGCCACATGATCCCTCGCATCCTGATCGTCAGCGACAAAGTGGACACCGGCTCCAACGGCCTGGCGGCAGGACTTGGTCGGGGGGGCGCCGCCGTTACAGCCGTGCCGCTGGCGGCGATCGCATTCGATACCAGCAGCCCGAGCGGACTTGCGATCCCCGGCTTCGGCGGCACGCTGCCCGACGCCGTGCTCGTCCGTTCGATCGCCGCCGGATCGTTCGAAGCGGTTACCCGGCGCCTCGGGGTGCTGCACGCGTTAAGCAGACTGTCGGTTCCCGTATGGAATTCCGCGCAGGCGATCGAGCGCTGCGTCGACAAGTCGATGACGACATTCCTCCTGAAAAATGCCGGCCTGCCTACGCCACGCACCTTTGCCGTAGAAGGACTTGCCGTCGCCGAGGAGGTCGCGGCGCAAGAGCTTCCGCGGGGACCGCTGGTGCTGAAACCATTGTTCGGGGCGCAAGGCCGCGGCATAAAGCTGATCCGCACGTTCTCGGACCTGCCGGCCGCAGAAGAGGTGAACAGCGTCTACTACCTTCAGCAATATGTGTCGCGTGCCGGTCCGCCTTTCCGGGATTTCCGCGTGTTTGTCTGCGCCGGAGAGACCGTGGCGATGATGAGCCGCATCAGCGACGACTGGATCACGAACGTCAACCGGGGTGGCGTGCCGGAACAGGTTTCCGAACATGGCAAGGCGGAACTGGCATCGCTGGCCGTCGCTGCGTCAGCCGCGGTCGGCGCGGATTTTGCCGGCGTGGACATCGTGCGGGCTGACGACGGCAATCTGTTCATACTCGAAGTGAACAGCATGCCCGCATGGTCGGGATTGCAGTCGGTGGTCGCCGTGAACATCGCCGAAGCAATCGCCGATGCCTTGCTGAAACTTCTGGCCGACCGCGCCGAGGCGGCCGCCGCACCGCGGCCCTACCGTTTTGCCGCGCCTGCGAATTCGTGAGGGCGGGCAAGGTGGTGCTTTCGCGTGAACGCCTCCGGGCCAGCTATAAGAATGCCTGCAGGATGGAGATCGAAGCCCTAAAGCCGGGCAACGTCCATCTGTTCGCCGACGGACACGGCATGTCCGCCGCCCAGTTCATGACAAGTGCGGAGGTTTCCTCCGGGCCGCTGACCGATCCTCGTCTGCCGGTCGGGCAGCGGATGCTGGAGGCGGTGCGCGCGACACGACTGGCGGTCGCAACCAATACCAATCTCGGAATCATCCTTCTGGCAGGGCCTCTGATATGCGCCGCCGAAATGGGCGGTGACAGACTGCGTGACAATCTCGATTCGCTGCTTCGGGCTTTGAGCGTGCAGGATACCAAGGCGGTATTCGAGGCGATCGTCACGGCCGCGCCAGGCGGCCTCGGAGAAGCCGCCAACGATGTGCGGCAGGAGCCGAAGGTCCATTTGCTGGACGCGATGAGGGAGGCTGCCGACCGCGACATGATCGCTCGCCAGTACAGCAACTGTTTCGGCGACGTGTTCGGGGTCGGGCTCGCCGCGCTGGATGGAGCGTTGGCACGTGAAGAAGACGGCATGTGGCCGACGGTGTTCGTCTACATGGCGTTTCTCGCCGGCTTCCCCGACAGCCATGTGATGCGCAAGCACGG
>NZ_RZPL01000096.1:0-11246 GCF_004022805.1 Mesorhizobium sp. M7A.F.Ca.CA.002.04.1.1
AAGAAAAGGCAGGAAGTGCCGCCAATGAAGAGGTGCCGCCGGATAGATCTTGAAACCAATTCGGCCTCAACGTTTGGCATCGGATCCCTCCATCAAGATTTCAGCGACCTCCGGCTTTGACTCGTTCGGATCTGCGACCATCTTGAAGGGCGCGAGCATCCTGGCCGATACAGAAAAGCCCGGATATCCAGCCATGGTAGGATTCGGAGAAGGGACCTTTGATATTTTCGAAAGAACTTCGTCGCGTGGTCCGAAGGCTTTGACCCGACCGGCCTCCATCATGAGAACGAAATCGACTGCAGCTAGCGCGCTCGGTCGATGCGCTATAACTATTGCGATCCCCTTGCGTTCCCTCACGGCCGCGATTGCCTTCACAACAGCAGCTTCGCCATCGGCGTCAAGATTCGCATTGGGTTCATCGAGCACGACGAGGAACGGATCGGCGTAGAGTGCCCTGGCAAGGCCGATCCGCTGGCGTTGCCCTGCCGAAAGGGATGATCCGGCTTCTCCAATGCGGGCTTCATATCCTTTATCAAACTGCAGGATAAGCTCATGAACGCCAGCCGCCATCGCGGCTGATACAATTGTCTCCGGCTTCGCGTCGGATTCGAAGCGGGCGATGTTCTCTGCGATCGTGCCATCGAAAAGTTCGCCCCCCTGTGGCAGGTAGCCGATGTGGCGACCGATTGCCTCCTGATCCCACTGGTCGAGTGACGCGTCGTCAATACGCACTTTGCCGCTCGCCGGGGTCCAGGCGCCAACGAGAGCGCGGGCAAGCGTCGACTTCCCCGCACCGCTAGGGCCAATAATGCCGAGCGCGCTCCCCGCGCGCATGACGAAGTTTGCTGCGAAGACCGTCGGCTTCGTCTCACCAGGGGGAACGACGGTGATGCCTGCGGCACGCAGTTCGCATTGCGGTTTGGGCAGGGCCAAGACAGTTGTCTCTTCAGGCATCATCAGCAGCAAATCCCTGAGGCGGATCCAACTCTGTCTCGCCATCAGGAACACTTTCCAACTTCCGATTGCCAATTCGACGGGCGCTAGTGCGCGGCCCATTATGATGGAACTGGCAATCATCACCCCCGGTGTGACCTGCTGCTCGATAGCGAGCCATGCACCCACTGCCAGGATTGCGGACTGGAGAACCAAACGAAGTGTTTTTGCAACGCCCCCTAGGCCGCTAACAACATCGCTGGCCCTGCGATTTGCCGCAAGGTAGTCCGAATTTGCAAGGCGCCAGCGCGCGGTCATGCGATTGCTAAGCCCCATCGCACGTATAGCTTCGGCATTGCGACGGGACGCGTCCAGCAAGGCATTGCGCACCGTGTTATGCCGGAGTGCCTCTCGAGTTGGGTTGCGGGAAGACGCATCGGTAATAACGGTAAGCGAGACCAACAAGATCGCGCCGACCATTGCTGTCATACCAAGCCAGAAATGAAGTAGAAAACACAGGCCGAGATAAAAGGGCATCCAAGGTAAATCGAAAAACGCGGTCGGACCGGGTCCGGAGAGAAAATTGCGTACATTGTCGAGATCGCGCAGCGGCTGCAATCCGTCGCTGGGCATGCGAGTTTCGAGTGGAAGGCGGACGACTGCGTCGTGAACGCGCCCGGAAAGCTGGTGATCGAACCGCTCACCGACGCGTAGAAGAACGCGGGCACGAATGATGTCAAGGCCGCATTGAAAGGCATATAGGCCGAACGCAAGCATCCCGAGGCCGACCAGTGTTGGGACGCTGTGGCTGGCAAGCACACGGTCATAAACCTGCAACATGAACAAGGGGGCAGTTAGCGCCAATACGTTTATGACGCCGCTTATCACCGCTGTTGCGAGGATTACCGCCTTGTTCGCCGCAACAAGTGACCTTTCAAATCCCCCAGAACCTATCTTCTCGGGGGATCGGGTCATGGAGATCTCGTTCCACCTACTTCAGCACAAAATCCTATGCATAGCTCAAGCATATTGCTTGTTACTGCCACTGATCCAGACCGAGGTGACTCACCCAAGACATACTTCAAGCGGCAACAAGCCATGCTGGGTCGAATCCCATATCAAACACGGTGTTCATTGCCACGCTGTGCGCGTTGTCATTTTCGTCCAAATAAGCCAACGAGAATGAATTAAAAACCTGCGATCTGCCGAAGTACCCGTTAATAACATGCGCCGACCCTGTCCATTCTGAAGACATACCAAAGTCTACCGTGTAGTCTCCATAAAGCACATCGGTACTGATGTAGTAGGCCTTGTTGGAGCTAAATGAATATGTACCAATTTCGATTGAAGTGGCTCCGTCATTGCCGCTGAGGGTATATTTTACATCCCACCAGTTCGTAACATAGTCTATCTCATACCATTGCTCACTTGCATGTATCGTTGTTGTACGCTGCGCGACCAATGTCTTCTCTAGATCCAGATCGGTGAGGCTTAATCCAGACAATAGGAAATTATTCAAGGGAGCAGAATAGTCTGAAGCGGGATCTGATGGCCAATACTTCTCTAGATTTCCAACAGCGACGTCATGCCCGCCATCGGGCGTCATGACATAGCCGACAAAAAAGTGACTCGAATCCTGGAACTCGATCGTGTCGTTCCCGCTGCCCGTATCAATCATGACCGGCAGGATTATACCCCAGCTGTTGTCTGCAACACCCGAGACTATGATGTGGTCATTTCCAGCGCCAGAAAAGACAAATCCCTGATCCGGATTGACCAAGGTTATCTCGTTGTCCTTTTCATTCCCAACAAGAATAAACTGAGAGGTGCTGTTCAAGGTGAAGCTGGTAACGTCACCCTGCAGGACAACCAGATTTCCATCCTTGTTCGCCGATGTTGCCGCATTTCCGGCTATGAAGGTGGCGCCGTTGATATTGACGATGTTATGCGGGTCGAGCCCCCAATAGTAAGGGTTCGACAGTTTGTAGGAATCCGATTGCATCCACTCGGAATTGTACCCTGCAAGAGTCAACTCGTTTGCGGTGCCGATGGTCTGGTTGATCACGTGATCGAACTCAGTCCCATGGGGAGTTGTGGGGAGATCGCTCCGGTCGAACGATATCTCCTTGTAGTCAGTGCTGGCATGCAGGATATTTGAGGTTCCTGAAACCGCCTCCTCAATCAGGAGACCATGAATGAACCTGCCAAGGAAACCAGACGCATCGGTGTCGTTAGCTGGGGCATACGGTTTTTGCTCGAACAGATATGACTGCTTGCTATCCAAGAATCCCGTATGGGTAGCGGCCCACTGGAGCAAGCTTTTGGCGAGAACATCGTCCCCGATAATAAATTTCATCTGAGATAGATTAAACACAAATGGATCCATATCCTGGAACCATTGGAGCGCATAGTTTTTCGCCGTAGCATCGCCGACTGTCAGCGGAATATTCATTCTAAAGTAGGATAGATACTGAGACAGATCCGCACTCGACGTGACCAGCCAGAAATCATAGTCGTTGAGAGCTCGAACCTCGTAGTAGGGTGTCCACCCTTCCGCCGCGCCTGAGAGCTCGGGGAAAACAGTTTGGTATGCTGCATCATGATAGTCGGAAATTTGCCGCCCCGTAAGGTTCCAATCAGTTTGTGTTGACCGAAGAGCGTAGTCACGCGTAGCGAGTTCCAGCATGAGCGCATCGCGACGTTGGTCAAAGAGTCCTGACGCGAAATCGCCATCTATTTTGTTCTTGGCATAGTTGTTAGCAACAATTCCGATTAACGAGTCGGCGTTCACGACACCATGTGCCATGCTTCCATAGTAGATGCCAGCGGCGGAAAGCGCATCGTAGTAATGAGACGCGTCACCCGTCGAGATGGTAAGCGCATATGCAGAGTTAATATCGTTTATCTGCTGTGAAGTTGGCATGATACGCTCCTATTTTTCAGAAAATGAATCAATCAGCGCCGAAAGACGTTTGTGAAACCTAGAGACGTCCTCTCGAAGATATTTACGAGGCGCCATGATCATCCAGCGCAATCCAGCCCTATCAAAGCTCATCATGCACGATGATACAGAAGAATATCCAGTGCACATAATGTACATAGGATCCGGCGCGGAAATATAGTAGATATTGTGAGAGAGATACCCCTTAGCATTATCCTTTACGCGAAACGAGGCGAATTTAATACCAGCATCGAGGTCATTTATAATTGGAAGCAGGAGGTTTTGCGGAATATGAATTTTTAGTGGGCCGCCTGGAACGGAGGCCGCCACTCCGAGTGCGTCCGAAAGCGGCAGCAGATCCTCCTCCCCCCGGATCTGGGGGTTTGGCCCGCGGCCAGCTTTCAGTTCAGGATAGCTCAGTCGTAGCGCGACTTGCTTGATATCCATGGTTGCCTTCGGATTTCGTTCCCGAAATAGATCTGAGGGGACATAGAGCGTTCCCTGCGAGTATGTCACGGCAACGCGATCGATCGACGAAGAGGTGAGCCAGAGAAAACGTTCGTCTCCAGTGTCGAGTGATGCGGATTGCGAGTGCCCGCAGGTGACCAAAGCCAAGAGGAGCGCAATTGAAAATCGACCTTTGAGCACGCGTTTTCCCGCCCAGCATGCGCTCTAATTCGTTAAGTTATTAGTATGCCATATCTCATAACGATTGCAACAATTAATATACTTACAGATTTATCTTTCATCGAAGTATATAAGTAAGATCTTTTATAATAATGCTGATCTCGATGCGTAGCTATCAGGTCGGTTTCCAGGCCGAGGACATCTGGGCCTTCGCCTGAGTTAGCCTACCGGAAAGCGAACCGCCCCAGGCGCCCGGTGTGAAGCATTCTGCCGTCTGGTCGCTCGGCTTTTTGCCAATGTCGCAAACAGGCTTCAATCGTGCTGCTGCTCCGCCCTATAGTCCGCCCGCTTTATCACTTTGGAGTCGCGGGCAATGGCAGAGTTTCCGAAAAAGGCGAGGGTCGTCATCGTCGGCCTGGGCGGTATTGTCGGCGCATCGATCGCCCATCACCTGATCGAACGCGGCTGGGATGACATTGTCGGCATCGACAAATCAGGTATCCCGACCGATATCGGCTCGACGGCGCACGCCTCCGACTTCTGCTACACCACCAGCCACGATTTCCTGTCGTGCTGGACGACGCTCTACTCCATCGATTTCTACGAGAAGATGGGTCATTACGCGCGTATCGGCGGCCTCGAGGTCGCGCGTGTCGGCGACGACAGCCGAATGGAAGAAATCAAGCGCAAGATCGCCTCGGCCAAGGCGTTTGGCACGCGCGCGCGCCTGATCGAGCCGGCCGAGATCAAGGAAAAATTTCCGCTCATCGAAGAAGCGATTGTTCAAGGTGGTCTTTGGGATCCCGATGCCGGTCTGGTCATCCCGCGTTCGCAGACGGTCGCCGGCAAGCTGGTCGACCAGGCGGAAGCGTCGGGCAAGCTCAAATCCTTCGCCAACACATCGGCCCGGTCGCTGGTCGTCAAGGACGGCCGCATATCAGGCGTGGTAACGGACCGCGGCACCATCGAGGCCGACTATGTCGTCGTCTGCGCCGGGATTTGGGGCCGGCTGATAGCGGAAATGGTCGGCGAAGACCTGCCGGTCATGCCGATCGACCATCCGCTGACCTTCTTCGGCCCCTACAACGAGTTCGCCGGCACCGGCAAGGAGATCGGCTGGCCGCTGCTGCGCGACCAGGGCAACTCGGCCTATATGCGCGACACCGGTGATCCCAAGACCGCCGAGGGCGGGCAGATCGAATGGGGTTATTACGAAGAGACCAATCCGCGCCTTTGCCACCCGCGCGACCTGCTGGAGAAGGACCAGGCGCGGCTTTCGCCGTCGCAACGCGATCTCGACATGGAACAGATCCTGGCGCCGCTCGAACGCGCCATGGAACTGACGCCGATCCTCGGCGAACTCGGCTATAATGAGAGCCATTCGTTCAATGGACTTCTCCAGGTAACCGCGGACGGCGGCCCGTCGATGGGCGAAAGCCAGAAGGTGCGGGGTCTGTGGTATGCCGTTGCCATCTGGGTCAAGGATGGTCCCGGCATGGGCAAGCTGATCGCCGACTGGATGACCGACGGCCGCACCGCAATCGATCACCATGCCATCGACTATGCACGGTTCTATCCGCACCAGACCAAGGAGCAGTTCATCTGGGACCGCTGCACCGAGACGGCGATGAAGGTCTACAATCCGGCGGTGCATCCGCGCGAGCCGTTCTCCAAGGCCCGCAATATCCGGCGCTCGCCGTTCTGGGAACGCGAGAAGGAACTCGGCGGCTATTTCATGGAACTCGGCGGCTGGGAGCGCGCCCACGGCTATGCCGCCAACGAGCATCTCCTGGAGAAATACGGCAACCGGGTGCCGGTGCGTGAGAACGAATGGGACAACCGCCATTTCTGGCGCGTCTCCAATGCCGAACATCTCGCCATGAGCGAGGATTGCGGCATCGTCAACCTGTCGCATTTCGCCATGTACGACATCGAAGGTCCAGACCATGTCGCGCTGCTGGAATGGTTGTGCGCAGCCAAGATTGGCGGCGACAACAACATCGGCAAGGGCATCTACACCCACTTCCTCGACGAGGAAGGCATGGTGCGGGCCGACTTTACCGTTATTCGCATGGCCGACCGCTGTCGTTTGATCGACGGCGCGGATGCTGGCCCGCGCGATTTCCAGTACATGCGCCGCACGGCACAGGACAAAGGTTTCGACGTCACCATCACCGACGTGACCGAGAAGTTCGTCACCATCGGCATCTGGGGACCGAACGCCCGGGCGACCTTGCAGAAGGTGGTCGAAAACCCGGACGGGCTCTCTGTTGAGAACTTCCCATTCGCGGCGATCAAGCCGGTCCGGATCGGCGGCAAGGACGTCACCGCTTTCCGCATCTCCTATGTCGGCGAGCAGGGCTGGGAACTGCATATGCGCTACGAGGACGGTCTCGCTGTGTGGGACGCGCTGCGCTCGACCGGCGTGATGCCTTTCGGCGTGGAGACCTATGCCAACACGCGCCGCATGGAAAAGAGCCTGCGCCTGCAGAACGCCGACCTTCTGACCGAGTACAATCTGCTCGAAGCGGATCTCGCTCGTCCAAAGGTCAAGGAGAACGATTTCTGCGGCAAGGCGAAGCACGTCGAATACCGCGCCCGCGAGCACCAGCCGGCCATGCTGTGCACGCTGGTGATGACCGAGAATGTCGATTCCAAAGGCGTTGCCCGCTATCCCGTCGGCACCATGCCGGTGATGGATCCGAAGACCGGCGAGACGCTGGTCGACGAACTCGGCCGGCGGTCCTTCACCACCTCGATGGCCTATGGCCCGACCATCGGCAAGAATATCGGTCTTGCCTATCTGCCGTGGGCGTACGCCCAGGAAGGCCGCAAGCTCACGATCGAGTATTTCGGTGAGACATATCCGGTCGAAGTGGCGGCTGTCGGCTACAAGCCGCTCTACGATCCGGAGAATTTGAAGCCGCGCAGCTGATTGCTAGCCGGCGCAAAGGGCATGAAGGCAAAAGCCTGGCCATCGGCCGGGCTTTTCTCTTTTTAAGCCGACGGTTTTCGCTTACCTTCGCGGCATGTCTGCTTTTGCCTGCGCAAGACATTTCCTTTCAGGCTGCGCCGCGTTCGCACTGACGCTCTGGTTGACGCCCGCGGCCCAAGCTGACGAGCCCGTCGATGTCGAGCTGGTGCTGGCCGTCGATGTCTCGCTGTCGATGTCTCCGGACGAACTCGAGATCCAGCGTCACGGCTACGCCGCGGCACTGACGCACGACAATGTGCTGCAGGCCATTGCCGATGGCGCTTATGGCAAGATCGCCGTCACCTATGTCGAATGGGCCGGCACCAACTGGCAGCGCGTCATCGTGCCGTGGACGGTGATCGCCAGCCGCACCGACGCCGAGCGGGTGGTTGCGCAACTATCCGCTCAGCCGCCCAACAGCGCGCGGCGCACCTCGATCTCCGGAGCGCTGGAGTTCGGCAATGACCTGTTCGCCGAAAGCGGCTACCAGGGCACGAAGCGGGTCATCGACATTTCGGGCGATGGCCCCAACAATCAAGGCGCGCCGGTCAACCTGACCCGCGACGATCTGATCAAGCAAGGCATCGTCATCAACGGCCTGCCGCTGATGACGCGAGGCGGTTTTTCCGGCGCCTACGAAGTCAGCAATCTCGATCGCTACTACAGCGACTGCGTCATCGGCGGACCCGGAGCCTTCATGATTCCGGTCAATGACTGGACGCAGTTTCCCGAAGCCATCCGTCGCAAGCTGGTGCTGGAACTCGCCGGCCCGGCCTCGCCGCAATGGGCGGCAGAAGAAGCCACGCATCCGCCGGTGGTATTGGCGCAGGACAAGCCCGCCACCGACTGCCTGGTCGGCGAGAAAATGTGGCGCAACCGCAGCTGGATGTTTGACAGCCGCTAGGCGACCGAAGCATTGGCAAATTGGCCGGACCGCGCTATCCAGTCGGAGGGGCCGCGGCAAAAACCGAGGAAACATCAGATGAAACGTCTAGCCATCCTGACTGCTGTCGCGTCCGTACTTTTTGCCGACGCCGCCAGCGCCCAATACAATGATGAGCCCGCCTGCATGATGTTCGAGCACGCGAATTTTCGCGGTCGGTCCATCGGTATGGGCCCCGACGATTCCGTGAACTTTCGCGGCGGCCAGTTCTGGAACGACCGTGTGTCGTCGGTGATTGTGCGCCGGGGTTGCACACTCATTGCCTATGAGGACTCCCGGATGGGTGGCCGCTCGATCGAGATCCGGCGCCGGATCCGCGATTTCGGCGGCAGCGACTGGAATGACCGTATATCGTCGGCGGAGTGCACCTGCGACGATTATTGAGGCCATTTTGGATTAGCCACGATGGATTTCTGGCGGTGGTAGCCATTGGCCGACAGCAGAGCCGGGCCTGCCGGTTGCCTCACCAAGCTGTTCATTGACAAGCCGATTGGCGTCTGTGAGACAATTCCCCAGCAAAAACAAAAGGGGAACCGACATGAACAGGATCGCCGTTCTTACCGCAACTCTGACACTTGCCGCCGGCCTGTCGGCACCGGCGATGGCTGCCACCTCGGTCACTATCGGCATCAGCGGCTGGACAGGCTTCGCGCCGCTGACGCTTGCGAAGCAGGCGGGCATCTTCGAGAAACACGGACTCGACGTGACCCTGAAAAAGGTGCCGCAAGCGAGCCGGCCGCTCGCCATCGCCAGCGGCGACCTGCAATGCGCGGCCACCACGGTGGAGACCTGGCTGGTGTGGAACGCCAGCGGCGTCACCACCAAGCAGATCTTCCAGCTCGACAAATCCTACGGCGCCGACGGCATCGTCGCCCGCAACAACATCAAGACCGTCGCCGATCTCAAGGGCAAGAACGTCGCGTCATCGGCGCCGGGCACGTCGCCCTATTTCATGCTCGCCTGGGTGCTGAACAAGAACGGCATGTCGACGAAGGACGTCACCGTCGTCAATCTGGAGCCTGATGCGGCGGCGCAAGCTTTCCTCGCCGGGCAGAACGACGCCGCCGTCACCTACGAGCCGTTCATCTCGGCGGTGCGCGACAAGTCGGACCAGGGCCATATCCTGGCGACGACGCTCGACTACCCGATGGTGCTCGACACGGTGGGCTGCACACCCGAATTCCTGAAAACCAATCCGGATGCCGCCAAGGCGCTGGCCGACAGCTATTTTGATGCACTCGACCTGATCAAGAGCGATCCGCAGAAATCCTACGAGACCATGGGTGCCGACGTGAAACAGTCGGCCAAGGAATTCGAGGATTCGGCGAAATACCTGAAATGGGCCGACCGGGCGGAGAACAAACAGTTCTTCACCAAGGAATTCCAGGACTTTTCCAAGACCGCTGGCGAACTGCTGCTGCAGATGGGACTGATCAAGGAAGCGCCCGACGTCACCACGTTGGCTGACACCAGCCCGGTTTCGAACTGATCGTTCGGCCTTTGACCATCAAGCGGCGGCGCCTGGCGCTGCCGCCTTCTCTTGGACAAAGCGCGATTTGAGCATGGGGACCATTTGAAAATGGCGACGATTTGACGATGCGCCCCTTGCATCCAGTCTCGCCGGGCATCCGAACCGTGCTCGGCATTTCCTTCTTCGTGCTTTTCGTGGCCTTCTGGGCTTGGATCACGCTAGGCGGCCACGTCAACCGCATCTTCCTCGCCGATCCGCTGTCGATGCTGCGGGATGGCTGGCGGCTTTTGGTCGAAGACCGTTTTTGGCTCGACGTTCTGATCACCATCTGGCGCGTCTTCGGCGGCTTCCTGCTTGCCTCGGTCGTCGCGGTACCGCTTGGCATCGCGATGGGCGCCTGGAAGCCGGTGGAGGCGTTTCTGGAGCCTTTTGTCTCCTTCGCCCGCTACTTGCCTGCGTCGGCATTCATCCCACTGCTCATCTTGTGGGCCGGCATCGGCGAGCTGGAAAAACTGCTGGTCATCTTCGTCGGCTCGGTGTTCCAGATCGTCCTCATCATCGCGGTCAAAGTTGGCGGCACACGACGCGATCTGGTCGAGGCCGCCTACACGCTGGGTTCCACCAACAGCGGCATCGTCAACCGGGTGATCATGCCGGCCAATGCGCCGGAGGTCGCCGAGACGCTGCGGCTGGTGCTCGGCTGGGCCTGGACCTATGTCATCGTCGCGGAACTGATCGGCTCGTCATCCGGCATCGGCTACATGATCATCAACAGTCAGTCGCGGCTGGCGACGGGTCAGATCATCTTCGGCATCATCGTCATCGGACTGATCGGGCTGTTGTCCGACTTCGCCTTCAAGGCCTTCAACCGCTGGCTCTTTCCGTGGAGCCTGGCGTGAACAAGCTTCTCATCGAGGGCGTTTCGCGCACCTTTGCCGGCGTGCGCGGCGGTCAGCCGGTCAAGGCGCTGATGCCGATCGACCTGGCGGTCGCCGCCAACGACTTCATCACTATTCTGGGGCCGTCCGGCTGCGGGAAGTCGACACTGCTCAGGATTGTCGCGGGCCTGGAAGCATCGAGCGAGGGCCGTGTGCTGCTCGACGGCAAGGCGGTGACCCGGCCGGGGCCGGATCGCGGCATGGTCTTTCAGTCCTACACGCTGTTTCCCTGGCTGACTGTGGCGCAGAACATCGCTTTCGGCTTGCGCGAACGCGGAATGCCCGAAAAGGAGCGGGACGGGGTCGTCGCTTCCTACGTCAATCTCGTCGGCCTGAAAGGGTTCGAGAACCATTGGCCGAAGCAGCTCTCCGGCGGCATGCAGCAGCGCACGGCGATCGCCCGGGCGCTGGCTAACGAT
>NZ_RZPL01000970.1:0-1675 GCF_004022805.1 Mesorhizobium sp. M7A.F.Ca.CA.002.04.1.1
GGCCCGGGCGAAGAACGCCGCGCCTTTCTCGAGCGCGCCCACGCCGCGCTTCTGGCGCTCAACCCGCGTCCCGAGCGAGACGATTGATGCGCCACGAGATCTCCATCCTGATCATCGGCCTGCTGGCGGTTTTGACCACCGCCAGCATCGTCGCCACCATCCTTTCGGCGCGAGCGCCGAAGCCGCTGAGCTCGACGCTTGTCAATCTCACGCAGCGCATCAACGCCTGGTGGGTGATGGTGGCGCTGATGACGGTCGCCTTCTTCTTCGGCCGTTACGGGATGACCATCCTGTTTGCGCTGATTTCCTTCGCCGCGCTGCGCGAATTCGTGACGCTGACGCATACGCGCCGCAGCGACCATTGGGTGCTGCTCGGCATGTTCGGCATCATCATCCCGTTTCAGTACTGGCTGGTGTGGACCGCCTGGTACGGGCTCTTCGTCATCTTCATTCCGGTCTACTGCTTCCTCTTGATGCCGGCCATCACGGCGCTGCATGGCGACACCGAACGCTTCCTCGAGCGGATCGCCGCGCAGCAATGGGCGGTGATGATCTCGGTCTATTGCGTCAGCCACGTCCCCGCCCTGCTGACACTCGACGTGCCAGGCTTCGAAGGCCGCACCTTGCTGCTGATCGCCTTCCTGATCATCGTCGTGCAAGGCAGCGACGTGCTGCAGTACATCTTCGGCAAGCTGTTTGGTAAACACCGGTTTTCGCCGAACGTCTCGCCGTCGAAAACCTGGGAAGGGCTGATCGGCGGATTGGTGTCGGCGAGCCTGCTCGGCGCGCTGTTGTCGTTCGTGACGCCCTTCTCGGCGCTGCAGGCGGCAGGCGTGGCCTTCGTCGCCTGCTCGATGGGATTCCTAGGCGGGCTGGTCGCCTCGGCCATCAAGCGCGACCAGGGCGTCAAGGACTGGGGCCATCTCATCGAAGGCCATGGCGGCATGATGGACCGCACCGACAGCCTGGTCTTCGCCGCCCCGGTGTTCTTCCACATCGTGCGCTATTTCTGGACTGTGTGATCCGGCGACCGGTTGCCAAAGGCGCTCAAAGCCGGTTGCGGATCAGCATGGTGACGACGAAGAACGCACCGACCGAGCTGGTGATGATGCCGATCGGCAGTTCCTGCGGCGGCAGCAGCGTTCGGGCCAGAAGATCGCTGGCCAGCAAAAGCACCGCGCCGAAGACGGCGCAGCTGGCAACCAGGCGCAGATGCAAGGGGCCTGCCAGCGGCCGCGACAGATGCGGGATCATCAGCCCGACGAAGCCGATGACCCCGGCGACAGAGACCAGGATCGCCGTCGAGAAGGCGGCGACGAGAAACGTCATTCGGCGCATGCGCGCCACTGGCACGCCAAGGCTTTCGGCGGCGTTTTCGCCGGCCAGGAAGGCATCGAGCCGGCGGTGGTTCCACAGCGCGTAAGCCAGAATGGTGCCCGCACCCAGCGCGCCGAGCCAGATATTGTCCCAGCGCGCCAGGCCAAGGCCGCCCATCGTCCAGAACAACACGGAGTGGGCGGCGCGCTGGTCGCCGGCAAAGACCAGGTAGTTGGTCAAGGCGGTGAACATGAAGGACACGGCAAGGCCAGCGAGGATCAGCCGCTCCGGCCCTTGGCCCCTCACCCGCGCGACCAGCAGCAGGACGACGCCGGCGGCCAATATGCCGCCGGTGAAG
>NZ_RZPL01000971.1:0-1672 GCF_004022805.1 Mesorhizobium sp. M7A.F.Ca.CA.002.04.1.1
TCCTGGTGTTCTCGGCGACGCTCAACAATTTCCTGAGCCAAGGCAACATCCTTGCCATTCTCAAGAATGTCTCGATCCTGGGCACGCTGGCCGTCGGCATGGGGCTCATCGTCGTTGGGCGCGGCATCGACCTGACCATGGTGGCGGTGATGGTCGTCGGCGTCGCCTTCAGTATTTGGATCTCCACCTGGGGCGTCGACTTCACGCTGGCCGTCGTCTTCGGGGCCATCCTGGTCGCGGCCATCGGCCTGTTCACCGGCGTCATGGTGGCGGTGGCCGAAATTCCGCCGATCTTCGCCACCCTTGCCATCGCGTCCTCGGTCTACGGCTCTGGCCGCATCGTCTTTGCGTCCGACGTGCTCTATGCCCCCTCCGATATCGGCTGGCTGAAATTCGTCGGCAACGGAACCATCCTCGGCATCCCGATGTCGGTGATCATCTTCGCGGCGGTGGCCGCGCTCATGGGCTTTTTCCTGAGGAAGACCCGCTTCGGCCGGCTGGTCTATGCTACTGGCGACAACCCGAACGCGGCCCGCACGACCGGGCTGCCGACGCGCCCGATCATCGTGACGCAATATGTCATCAGCGCCCTCATTGCCTATATCGCCGGCATCATCATGCTGGGGCTGGTCACCGGCATCGACACGCGCCTCTACAATTCCAGCCTGATCTATGACGTGCTGCTGGTGGTCGTGCTGGGCGGCATCGGCCTCTCCGGTGGCCAGGGCGGCGTACGCAACGTCATCGTCGGCACCATCCTGGTCGGCATCCTGACCAACGGCATGACGATCCTGAACTTCAGCTACACCAGCCAGAACCTGATCAAGAGCGTGATCCTGCTGGGCGCGCTGGCGATCGACGCCATCATCAATCCGCGCGACGAGCAGACCTCGCAAAGCGGCGACATCTGAACAAGAACCGAGACATAAATCTGGGAGGATACCATGAAGTTGTTCAAGAACTGCCTGCTCGCGGGCATGACAGCGCTGGCGCTGCTGGGCGCGGCGAAAATCGCCACGGCGCAGGAAACCGATCAGGTCGGCCGCTCTACCTATCTCGAGGCGCTCAAGGGCAAGAAGGTCATCTTCGTGCCAATCTCGCAGGGCATGGACCTCAACCAGGCCTGGGTGGTGGTGTGGCAGCGTCACGCCGCTCGCTACGGCTTCAGCCTCGAAGTGCGCGATCCCTCCGGCGACACCAATGCCGGCATTCGCGCCATGCAGGGCGCCATCGCCGAGAAGCCGGACCTGATCATCGTGCAGAACCCCGACGTCCAGACCTACGCACGCCTGTTGAAACAGGCGCAGGCGGCCGGCATCAAGGTGCTGCAAGTCAACATGCAGTCGGCCACCCAGACGGACAGTTATGTCGGCAACGACTGGATCGAAATGGGCCGTCTCGAAATGGGCGAACTGGCCAAGCACTGCACCGGGCCCAATGCCGTCTCGCACAAGGTGGTCTGGCTCGCCGGCGTCCAGACGGGTGCCGCCAACATCTACATGCGCACCGGCATCGACGAGGTGCTGAAGGCCAATCCCGAGCTGCAGCTCGTCTCCGACCAGCCGGCCGATTACATGAGCGAAGAGGCCCGCCAGATCACCGAGACGGTCCTCCAGCAGCATCCGGACCTGTGCGGCATCATGGGCATCTGGGATAATGCTGAGGTCGGCGC
>NZ_RZPL01000972.1:0-1671 GCF_004022805.1 Mesorhizobium sp. M7A.F.Ca.CA.002.04.1.1
GATCGAGCGCGTGCGCTCGGCCCTTGCCGCTCATGGAACGAAAGTTCACGCCGCACACCTTGACGTTCGCGACAGCGACGTCACCAACCGTTTCGCGGCTGACGCCGAGACGGCCATCGGCCCCGCCGACATTCTGGTCAACGCCGCCGGCACCACCGCCGAGCAGCCGGTCTGCGGCCATTCCGACGCGCTTTGGGACAAGATCGTCGACACCAACCTGACCGGCGCCTTCCGCGTCACGCGTGCCGTGCTGCCGGGTATGATCGAGCGCGGCTGGGGCCGCATCGTCAACATTGGCTCGACGGCCGCCTTGGTCGGGTGGAAGGACAACCCGGCCTACTGCGCGTCCAAGGCCGGCCTGCTGGGTCTCACCCGCTGCGTGGCGCTGGAAGGGGCGGCGCATGGCGTCACCTGCGTTATGATCAGCCCGACCTGGGTCGAGACCGAACTGATGCGCCGCAATGTGGCGCAGGTCGTGGAGCGCGAAGGCAAGGGGCGCACGCCAGAGGAAGCGATGGCCGAGATCGCCAGGGGCAACCCGCAGCAGCGCCTGCTGCAGCCGCGGGAGATCGCCGCACTGGCGGTCTTCCTGTGCTCCGATCTCGCCAAGGGCATCACCATGGAGAACATCCAGATCACCGGCGGAGCGCTTTGGTAGCGCTCCAGCGGGGTGCTTGCGAAAGTCCAACTGACGGGGACTGAAAAGGACCAGTGTCTAAAAAGGCGCCGGCATCAGGCGGGGCGCTTCCGCTTGCGACGACCGCCTTAGGACGGATTTTTCGCACGCGCCCTGCATCTCGCATGTGCGAAAAGTTCTTTCGCATCTGCGAGAAAAGGTGTTTACTGCTCTTGTAGCACTCGCCATTCTCACAGGCTGACTCTAGATGAAAGTAGCCGGTCTTCGGCCATTCCTGATAGCAGTGTTGGCGGCAGCTGGGTTAAATGGGCTCACTGATCGCTGTGCGCTTGCCGGGGAATCGGAGTTGCACAGCGCGCGGCTGGTTGGTCGCTTTTTGGCGACCGGAACCCAAGCCACATTTGAATGGCCGGGAACTGCCATCGAGGTTGAATTCCAAGGGGCATGGCTCGACGTAGTGCTTGACGACACAGGCCGCAACAGCATGGTCGTTGATGTTGACGGTGCTGTATCCCGCCTTGACTTGAAGAAGGGCGAACACACCTACAGAGTCGTATTGGATACGGTGGCCGCCCGGCACGCCGTGCGTCTTGTCCGCCGAACCGAAGCGTCATTCGGCGCGACTGTTCTCAAGGATATCCGGACCGACGGATCTTTTCTGCCGCCGCAGCCGAAAACCCGCAGCTTTTTAGTCATCGGCGACTCCATCTCGGCGGGTTACGGCGTCGAGGGCAAGGACGCCAAATGCCGGTTTAGCGCCGATACCGAGAACCAGTACTTGACCTTTGCCGCAGTCGTGGCGCGCCGCTTTGGAGCAGACGTTACGACGCTTGCAGCATCCGGGAAGGGCCTTGTCCGCAATTATGATGGCAGCACCAACGCAACGATGCGCGACCTCTACACGCGACTGATGCCGTCACGTCCTGACCGGGAGCAACTGCCTGATACCCATGTCATTGTCGTGCTTCTCGGCATCATCGTTTTCAGTGGTGGCGCGCCCCGACTGCGGCAAAGTTCAAGTACTGGTTCTCGGT
>NZ_RZPL01000973.1:0-1671 GCF_004022805.1 Mesorhizobium sp. M7A.F.Ca.CA.002.04.1.1
GGTGATCGACACCGCGCATGGCCACTCGCAGCGCGTGCTCGACGCCGTCACGCGGGCGAAAAAACTATCCAACTCCGTCCGCATCCTGGCTGGCAATGTCGCCACCGCCGCGGGCACGCAGGCGCTGATCGACGCCGGCGCCGACGCCGTCAAGGTCGGCATCGGCCCGGGTTCCATCTGCACCACCCGCATCGTTGCCGGCGTCGGCGTGCCGCAGCTCTCAGCCATCATGTCGGCGGTCGAGACGGCGCACAAATCCGGCGTCTCGGTGATCGCCGATGGCGGCATCAAATATTCCGGCGATCTGGCCAAGGCGCTCGCCGCAGGCGCCAGTGCGGCCATGATCGGCTCGCTGCTGGCCGGAACCGACGAAAGCCCGGGCGAGGTCTATCTGCACCAGGGCCGCTCCTTCAAGGCCTATCGCGGCATGGGCTCGGTCGGCGCCATGGCCCGCGGCTCGGCCGATCGCTACTTCCAGGCCGAGGTGCGCGACACGCTGAAACTGGTCCCGGAAGGCATCGAAGGGCAGGTTCCCTACAAAGGACCTGTGTCTGGCGTGCTGCACCAGCTTGCGGGCGGCTTGAAAGCCGCTATGGGTTATGTTGGTGGCCGCGACCTTGCCGATTTCCGCGAGCGCGCCACCTTTGTGCGCATATCCAATGCCGGACTTCGTGAAAGCCACGCCCATGACGTCACGATTACCCGCGAAAGCCCGAACTATCCCGGCGGAGCCTGACCAGTACGGGCTCGGGCGGAGCCTGACGGCAACGATCCTGCGGCTGCCGCGCCACGCAGGCGCACTCTGTTTCCTGTCGGCGGTGGTTTTCATCGCCATGACGGCTATGGAATTCCTCTACTTCCGCCAGTTGAGCGGCGGCTTGCCATCACTCGACATGCGTATTTTCGGTTTCACTCCGGACGAAGGCATGGCCTGGCTGACGGCACTCGGCCGGCGCGGCGGCGAGATCATTCTCGTCTGGCACTATCTGACCTTCGATCTGTTGTTCCCGGCGCTGCTGTCTGTGACGCTGGTCAGCCTGATCCTGGCCACCGGCCGGCGATTGAAGGCTTTCCGCGTGCAGCCGGTGCAGCTGCAGTCGATCTTCGCGCTGGTCCTGGTGCTGCCCTACACGCTTGCCGACTACGCCCAGAACATCGCGGTAGCGCGGCTTCTGTCCGATTTCCTGTCGGCGAATCCGGACTCGCTGTCTTTGGCTTCGGCGCTCACCGTCACCAAATTCGCGCTTTTCGCCGTCCCGGTGATCGTCATTGCCGCCTTCTGGCTGGCAGGCCAGAAACGCCTGGCCTGATGCCGCGCGCAAAGCTCAGCCCGCTAGGGGAAACTTCGTGAACCAGACCACGATCTTCTGGCCTGTTCTGGCGCATGTGCTGCTGATCTACATCGTCTACTGCGTCCTGGGTCGCCGCAGATACGGCGCAATCAGGTCAGGCGAGGCGAAGCCAGCTCAGTTCAAGGTGCGTTCGACCGAGCCGGCCTCCAGCGTCACCGTTGCCGCCAATCTCACCAACCAGTTCGAGCTGCCGGTGCTGTTCTATGTGCTGTGCCTGACGCTGCACCTGACCAACGGCGTCAACTATCTGACCCTGGCGCTGATGTGGATTTTCGTCGCATCGCGCTATTTCCACGCCTGGGTTCACCTGACCAGCAAC
>NZ_RZPL01000974.1:0-1668 GCF_004022805.1 Mesorhizobium sp. M7A.F.Ca.CA.002.04.1.1
AATCAGGGCCTTGCCAATCTCAATGCCGGACGCCTGCAGGAGGCGAGCCGCAAGTTCGACGCCGTCGACCGCCAGCACCCCTATTCGGAATGGGCTCGCAAATCGATGGTGATGGGCGCTTTCGCCGATTATCGCCAGGGCAATTACGACGAGGCGATCGGCTCGGCCAAGCGCTACCTCACGCTCTATCCATCGACCGATGACGCCGCCTATGCGCAGTACATCATCGGCTTGAGCTATTACCGCCAGATCAAGGACGTGACGCAGGACCAGAAGGAAGCGCGCCAAACCGTTCAGACAATGCAGGATCTGGTGACGCGCTGGCCGACATCGGAATATGTCGACGACGCCAAGGAAAAGATCCGCTTCGCCAACGATCAGTTGGCCGGCAAGGAAATGCAGATCGGCCGCTACTATCTCGAGCGCCGGGAATACATCGCCGCCGTCAAGCGCTTCCGCACCGTGGTCGAGAATTATTCCAACACGCGCCATGTCGAGGAGGCGCTCGCCCGCCTGACCGAAAGCTATTACGCGATGGGTCTGACTTCGGAGGCGCAGACGGCCGCCGCCGTGCTCGGCACCAACTATCCCGACAGCTCGTGGTACAAGGATTCCTACAAGCTGTTGCAAAGCAATGGGCTTGCACCGCGCGAAAATGCCGGATCGTGGATATCCAAGGCCGGGAAATTGATCACCGGGGCTTGACCCCCCAAGCAGACGTCGCGGGCTTCGCCAACGCGCCGTCTGCCTGATTTCGTTGTTTGTCGCAGGTTCTTGTCGCAAAACCGCGGAACACTTTTGCGGAACCTGCTTGGAGCATCGGATCGAAGCGTACGCAGCGCTTTTTTCGGATTGATCCGGTGCTCAAACAAAAAGATAGTGCGCCGCTGCGACTGCAAATGGTCGCGTGCCGTCCTAGATTCGGGTTCTGATGCTCTCCAGACTGTCGATCCGCGATATCGTCCTGATCGAGAAGCTGGATATCGACTTCCAGCCGGGTCTTTCGGTGCTGACCGGCGAAACCGGTGCCGGCAAGTCCATCCTGCTCGATGCCCTGTCGCTGGCGCTTGGTGCGCGCGGTGACGCGTCGCTGGTGCGCCATGGCGCGGCGCAAGGCCAGGTTATCGCCGTCTTCGACGTGCCGCGCAATCATCCGGCCCGTGCGCTGCTAGCCGACAATGCCATCGAGGATGACGGCGACATCATCCTGCGCCGCCTTCAGACCGCGGACGGCCGTACCCGTGTCTTCGTCAACGATCAGCCTTCGAGCGTCACCTTGATGCGCGATGTCGGGCGCGCGTTGGTCGAGATCCACGGCCAGCACGATGAACGTGCTCTGGTCGATCCCGGCGCTCACCGCGAGGTGCTCGATGCTTTCGGCGGCCATCTCGGCGCCGTTCGCTCGACTGGCGAGGCATGGCGGCATTGGCGCGCCTGCGAGCAGGAGTTGTCGCGCCACCGTGCCAAGGTGGCGGCGGCGGCGCGCGAGGCCGACTATCTGCGTGCGGCGGTGGCGGAATTGACAAAGCTCGATCCGCAGCCGGGTGAGGAGACCGATCTTGCCGAACTGCGCGCGTCGATGATGCGGGCCGAGAAGATCGCGTCCGAAATCCATGACGCGCAGGATGTGCTGTCCGGCCCGCATCATCGACGCGCGCAGTTCGGCAA
>NZ_RZPL01000975.1:0-1663 GCF_004022805.1 Mesorhizobium sp. M7A.F.Ca.CA.002.04.1.1
GTTCTCGGCCGCCTTGACCGGTGTGCCCGTCGGCACGGCGATATCGACGCCGTCCTTGCCCGAGCCGAAACCGGAAATCACGCGGCCGCGCACCGGCCAGCGCATCTTGCCGATGCCGGTGGCGTCTGGCGCGACGGCATCGTCGGCCTCGGCCTGCTGGATGACCTTCGAATCCTTTTTCGGCGGCGTGTAGGACGCCAGCGTTTCAGACGGCGTGGTCTTTGCCGCGGGCTGCGTGGTGGCCGTCGTCACCGGATCGACCTTGGCCGGCTTGGCAGCGGCGACGGTCGCGGTTCCGCCGGCCGGCACCTTCAGGGTCTGGCCGATCTTGAGCAGTCCGTCCTTCATCCCGTTGGCCTGCTTTAGAGCAACGACGCCGACGCCGGTCTTCCTGGCAATCGAAGACATCGTGTCGCCCGACTGGACCGTGTAGGTCCCGGCAGCGCCGGTCGTCTTGGCAACCTGCGGCTTGGGCTCCTTGGGCTGGTTTGCTGCGGCCGACGCGTCGACCTGAGCGGCGGACTTGCCTTCCTTAGGCTTCGGCTGCTGCGGCAGAACGGCGACCTTGTCCGGCGCAGTGGCCGGCAGGTTGTGCTTGCCGTCTTTCGCCGGCTTGGCATCCGCGACCTTCGCCTCGCCTTTGCTGGAATAGGCATAGGCCGGGATGACCAGCTTCTGGCCGGTCTTCAGCCCCTTGGTCGCGCTCAGCCCGTTGACCTTCATGATCACGTCGGACGGCACCTTGTAGCGCTGCGCCAGGCCGCCGATCGTTTCGCCGTCCCTGACGACGATCTCGGTTGCATGCGGAGTGCCGGAAGCAGCCACGCGGGGTTCGTCAGGTTGCGAAACCTTGAAAGGCGACGCCGCCGGAGCGACGGTGCCGGTCGTGGTCCTGTCGACATGCGGTGCCGGGGCCAATGCGGTGCGCACCGGCTTCGATGCCGGCGCCTGCTGCGCTTGGGCAACGGGCGGCGGCAGCGGCCGCGTCGAGACCGGCTCGAGGCTGGAGCGGCTGACCGATTGTGTATGGCTGCCATCGATCGGAGCGGCGGCGACATCGCCCGGATAGGGCTGCTGTACGGCATCCTGCTTGTTGATGATGGCGCGCTGATTGTTGGTCGAGGATGTAAAGACGTCGTCGACGCCATTGAACCGCGAAACCTGGGAACTGCACCCCGCAGCAGCACCCGCGACCATCAGAATGGCGCAGCCTCGCGCCAGATTGCGACCGTTTGTCTTCAAAACACTGAGTTGCATCGCACTAACCCGCACATACCCGGTACAAACTAGGCATGATTAAAGCGCGTTAATGTTACTCGACGGTTAACCTCATGGGATCCGACGCAATTTTTCTTAAAATATTAGAGAGCGAGCCGTGCGAAGATTTCGGGTCAGGTCAGCCGGGGTCGAAGACGGGCGCACGACGCGGCCGAACATCGACATCCGCGCTAGATAACAGCGGCAACACCGCGCAGGATCGGCTGCAGGCGAACGAGGCCGATGTCTTCACGCTCGAAGCGGCTGCCGACCTTGGTCAGCTTGGCCAGCACCTGTTCGCCCTCTTCGGGGCCGATCGGAGCGATGACGATACCGCCGCTCGACAACTGGTCGAGCAGGAAACGCGGCAGGCTGTCGAAGGCAGCCCAGGCGACGATGCGGTCAC
>NZ_RZPL01000976.1:0-1659 GCF_004022805.1 Mesorhizobium sp. M7A.F.Ca.CA.002.04.1.1
ACCTATGGCTTCACGCTGAAGCCGGACCAACTGATCACTCTCTCAGGCGGCGACACCGCGGCAACCATCGCCGCGGCCGCCAACCAGACCAACGGCGCCAATGCGGCCATGGTCTACGGCACCGATGGCGGCATCGCACCGTCCGGGCTCGTCGTGCTCGACGACGACAAGGGCGTGCAGCCGGTCTACCAGCCGGCGCCGATCATCCGCGAAGCGGTGCTGAAGCAACATCCCGAGATCGAGACGCTGCTGAAGCCGGTCTTCGCCAAGCTCGACCTCGTCACGCTGCAGGAGCTGAATGGTCGCGTGCAGGTCGGCGGCGAGCCGGTCAAGGGCGTCGCCGAGGACTTTTTGAAGAAGAACGGCTTCCTGAAGTAGGACGATTCCGGCGCGCCGCTTTCGTGGCGCGCCGGATCGACTGACGGGGGAGGGCGTGAACATCCGCTTCGACAAGCTCGGCGTGGTCATCGCCGCTATATCAGCCTACGCGGCTTTTGCCGCGCCCTTTGCCACGTTCCGTGCCAACCGCATCGTCCCCGGCCAGGCGCGCTCGATTCTCGAGGCGCTGCCGGCAACCACCGGGACGCTGCTGCTCGTCATGATCGTCGCCGCAGCACTCATCGCGCTGTTCAAGACACCGCTTTCGCTGCGCCTTGCCGCCAGCGTGGTGGCGCTTGCCGCGCTCGCGCTGCTGATCGGCGTCGCCGGAACATTCCTCACGCCGGAGGGCAACACCTTTGCGAGAGTTTCGCCAGCCTCCGGTTTCTGGATTCTGATCTTTGCCTTCACGCTTTTGCTCGCCGATGTGCTGACACGGCTGGACCTGTCGCCATTGGCACGAGTTGGCGTGCTTGCGGTCTCGGCTTTGGCGATCGGGCTGCTGTTGATTTCGGGAAGCTGGGACAATCTGTCGATCCTGAAGGAATATTTCAACCGCGCCGACAGTTTCTGGGCGGAGGGCTCCAAGCATGTAACGCTGGCGCTAGGGTCGCTGCTTGCGGCAGTGGTCGTCGGCCTGCCGCTGGGCATTCTCTGCCATCGTGTCGAAAGTCTGCGCGCCGGGGTTCTCAACGTGCTCAACATCATCCAGACCATTCCCTCGATCGCGCTGTTCGGCCTGCTGATCGCGCCGCTCGGCTGGGTGGCCACGCATGTGCCGGGGGCTGCCGCGCTCGGCATTCGCGGCATCGGCACCGCACCCGCCTTCGTCGCGCTGTTCCTTTATTCGCTGCTGCCGGTGGTGGCCAACACCGTGGTCGGTCTCGCTGGCGTGCCGCGCGCGGCCCACGACGCCGCGCGCGGCATGGGCATGACCGACAGGCAGCGCCTGTTCGGCGTCGAGTTCCCACTGGCCTTTCCAGTGATCCTGACCGGCATTCGCATCGTCTTGGTGCAGAACATCGGCCTCGCCACCATTGCCGCGCTGATCGGCGGCGGCGGTTTCGGCGTATTCGTCTTCCAGGGTGTGGGCCAGACGGCGATGGACCTTGTGCTGCTCGGCGCGGTGCCAACGGTCGCGCTCGCCTTTGCCGCCGCCATCATCCTCGATGCGGTGATCGAAATGACCGCCACCAGGCGCAGGGTTGAAACGGCATGATCGAGATCGAAGGCATTACCAAGCGCTATGACGCGACGACCGTGGTCGATGACGTGTCTGTC
>NZ_RZPL01000977.1:0-1656 GCF_004022805.1 Mesorhizobium sp. M7A.F.Ca.CA.002.04.1.1
GCGATGAACAGGCCGCGTCCGCGCGACGGCCTTGCGGCCTCACGCTCGCCGAGACCCGGAACAGCCATCTCCTCGTCGAGTTCGGGATCGTAGTCGAGTTCATCGACGGTGAAATCATCGGCTTGGGAAGCCGGCTGGCTCCCCGGCAGGTTGTCGAGGTCGTAGCCCGAGGCGTCGGCATAACCCGTGGGCGGCGCCGCGCGGGCAGACATTTCCATCGGCCGCGCCGCATAGGTTCGCGCTTCCGGCTCATAGCCCGGCTTGACCCCGTCATAGCCCGGCTTGAGGCTGTCATAGCCCGGCTTGAAGCCCGCGGCATAGGAGCCATCATCGTAAGACGCGCCGGCCGCGTTGCTTGCTGGGGCGGCAGTCACCTCCACCGCGTTCATCTCGGAGAGAAGGCTGGAGAACTCGGCATCGAGATCGTCATAGCCAGGCGACGCCGGCTGGTCTTCCTCGAAGTGCAGTTCGGGGATATCGAGATCGTCCGCCAGCGCCACGACACGCTCGGGCACATCGACCGTCTCGACATCGGGCATGTCTTCGTAACGCGCCGGCTGGCGCGATTGCGGCGCCGATACTGGGGCAGCGGGAGCCAAGGTTTCGACCGGCTCGGACGAACCATAGGACGTCATGGCGGCGACTGCCGGCGCTGCGGCCATGGATGATGCCACCGAAGCGGCCGGCTGAGCGCTAAACGTAGGCTGCGTGCTGAATGACGGCTGCTGCGGAACCGGCGTCACGCGGCTCCACGAACGCGTCGGCTCTGTCGGTTGGGAACGCTCCGCAAGCCAATCGAAAGAATCCGCCGAATTGTCCCGGGGAGCGGCTTCATCACGCGGATCAAGGCCCTGGGCCAAAGCCGCGTCCAACGCATCATCGTCGAAATCGACATCGCCAATGGTGTCCGAGTCCGGATCCTGGAGTTCATCAAGCATAAGATCGTCAATATCCGCGTCGGCCGCTTGGGCCGTGCCAACATGTCGATTCTGCTCAGGCGTGGTTTCGTCAAGATCCCAGTCGAGGTCGCCGACAAGGTCGGCCGGTTCCTCGGCAGGCTGGGCAACAGGCGGCGGGGCAGCGACAGCCGGCTGAGCCGTGACAGGCTCGCTGGCCACCGGCGCCGTGCGGGAAGTCATGGCGCCCAGCAGCGCATTCAACTCGTCTTCCAGGCTCCGTTCGTCCGCAATCGGGGCGTGCACCGCCGGCGCGACATTGGCTTCTGGCGCCGCCGGCTGGATCGTAGCGGCAGCAACTTCGGCGACCGGCTCTTCGACCGTTTCGGCGAACGAATCTTCAAAGTTCAGGTCGAAGGCATCGTCCGACAGGCCTTCAGGGTTGGAAATCTCGCTTGTTGAGTCCGCAGCATCGGCAAGCACTTCATGCGCTTCCGGCTCGTCGAAGGCGATCGGCTCATCCGCGCGAACGTCGAAATCCATGTCGACATCGGCCATGGCATCGTCGAGGCCAGCAAAGCTCTCGTCGGAGATTGCCTGGCCGTCAAGCGCCGCCGCCTGCTCCGGCATGGCATGCTCGACGGGATCGGCGGCCATGAATGACTGTTCCGCCGCCGAATGGTCGTCGAGCATCAGCTCGTCTTCAAGCGACATTGCCACCGCATCGTCGAATTCGTCATCGGAGGCAACCGGCTCGACA
>NZ_RZPL01000978.1:0-1642 GCF_004022805.1 Mesorhizobium sp. M7A.F.Ca.CA.002.04.1.1
ACAGCGTCCTGCACTATGACCAGGCCTACCGGCATGCCGAGGACTTCGATCTTTTCAGGCGGCTGGCCGGCCGTTACCCGGCAGCCATGATGCCCGAAAACCTGGTCGTCTACCGCGTCCATGAGGCAAGCGTGACGAGCCGGCACGTCAAGGAGATGCGCAGGACGCATTTGCGGATCGTGGCCGAGAACCTCGAGCGGGAGGACCTGGCGCAGGCCACGCGGGACCTGCGCGACATTGGCGATGCGGTCAGCCACGGCACCGTCGCCCGTGCGGCCGACTTCATCGTCGCGCTGGAGGAGGAGATTTCCTCGCTGCCGGCGGCGACGCGGCCGAGCTTCGAGGCCGGCGCGCTGAACCTATTCTATTTCCTCTACCAGCTCGTCGCCGACGAAAACCAGCCCGCGCTCACCCATGAATTGCTGACGCGGACCGCCAAATGGAACGTCATCCGGCGCCGCGAACAATATGCGCTGCGGCCCGGCGCCTGGGCGCCCTGGCTCAGCCGCGCTTCGCTGTCGGCCGCCAGGCAGGCCGATGCCATGGCATACTTCTTCAAATCTGCGCCCGCCGCGGCGGTTCTGGCACCTTATCAGGCGGGCTGAGGCATGATCGTCAAAGTCAACCAACCCCTGCAGCGCGATCGTTCGACGGCGCTTGGCCCCGCCCCGGCCGGTCCCCGCCCGGAACGAGCGGCGCCGGAAGTCAGCTTCATCATCTGCACGCGCAACCGCGTCGCCGTGCTCGATGCCTGCATCAAGTCGGTGCAAGCCGCATGCCGCGCACATGCCGGCTTCGCCGCCGAACTCGTGGTCGTCGACAACGGTTCGAGCGACCGCACGGCCGAACGCCTGGCCAGCATCGCGGCTGCGTCGGACATTCCGTTCACGCCCGTTTGCGAGCCGCGCCCCGGATTGGCGGCTGCGCGCAACGCCGGGCTGAGGCGCGCGCGCGGCCGTGTGCTGGTCTTCGTCGACGACGACTGCGCGCTCCATCGCGACTATCTGCGCGATCTGGAGCGACACTATGCGTCCGGGGAACAATGGCTCATCCGGGGCGGCCGTGTCGAGCTTGGCGATGCCAGGGATTTGCCGTTCACCATCAAGCGGTCGTGGGCGCGCGAGCGGCTGACGCCAGATGTTCATCCCGGCGGTTTCGTGCTGGGCTGCAACATGACGATGCACCGCGATGTAGCGGCCCGCATCGGCTATTTCGACGAACGCTTCGGCGCCGGCGGACCATTGCGGTCGGCCGAGGATACCGATTACCTCGTGCGCGCGATGCTGCTCGGCATCGCGGTCGAGTATGTGCCTGACATGACGATTTTCCACCATCACGGCCGGCGGGATCGCAAAGCCATCGAAAAGCTGCATCGCGACTACAGCCTGGGCAATGGCGGGCTCTGCCTGAAGCATGTTCGCCACGCGCCCTGGCTGCTTCGCCATTTCTACTGGGCCGCAAGAGGGGCTTTCAGGGAATTGGCGGGAGGACCCGCCTTCGATCGTGAACTCAACCTGCCGCACTGGCCGATCGTCGCCATGAATTTGCTCGGCGCGGCCAGGTTCGCGGTTCTCCTGCTGGTCAGACGGCCGCGGGCCGAACCGGTGCGGCAAGATCAACAAGCCAATGCCCAGGCGAGGTG
>NZ_RZPL01000979.1:0-1633 GCF_004022805.1 Mesorhizobium sp. M7A.F.Ca.CA.002.04.1.1
TTCCGGCGCGGTGCGGCCCGACGTGCGGCTGGCGCGCGAGCGCGGCGTCATCTTCGACATCGGCCACGGCATGGGCTCGTTCGATTTCGCCGTCGCCCGCGCCATGCTCGAAGAAGGGCTGGCGCCCGACGTGATCTCGAGCGACGTGCATCTCTACTGCGTCGACGGTCCCGCCTTCGACATCCTCGTCTGCATGTCGAAGCTCCTGGCGCTCGGCATGCCGCTGGTCGAGGTCCTGCGCGCCGCCACGCAAGCGCCGGCGCAGGCGATCGCGCGGCCTGACCTGGGCACACTGGCCGTCGGCACGGTCGGCGACGTCGCCGTGCTCCGTCAGCGCCCGGGCCGCTTCACCTTCGTCGACGCGGTCGGCGCGTCATTGGTCGCCGATCAGAGACTGGTGTGCGAAGGCATCGTTATCGGCGGCACCTGGTGGCCGAACGAAGCGGTCAACGATGTCAGCGAGACTGAGCGGTTTGTGGCGCATGCCGCGCATACCCATGTCGAGGTTGCGGCGAGGCACTTTGGGCATCGGCACGACTAGCTGATCTCGCCAGCTTGTGCCTGTCTTGGGACTGTGCGCTTGGCGAATGGCTTCCCCCACTCCGTCGCTGCTTCGCAGCGCCACCTCTCCCCCCTCCGGAGCGAGAGGAAGGAGCCAAGGGCGGCGAACTCGCGCCTTCCTCTCCCTCGCCGATCTGTGTGGCGCCCTTCCTCTACCCCGTCGATCGGGGGAGAGGTGGCGAGCGAAGCTCGACGGAGTGGGGGTCGACTTTACCCGGCGTTGCTCACCGCCCCGTAAACCGGCGTCTCAATGCCTTCCATCCGCGCCTTGATCTGCAGCGCCACATATTTCGAATAGAAGCGCGACAGCGCCAGATTGCCGCCGTGGAACCAGAGCGCTTCCTGGGCGGTCGGCTTCCACATATTGCGCAGCTCGCCTTGCCAGGGGCCGGGGTCGCCCTTGACGCCGGAGCCAAGGCCCCAGCACGGGCCGACCTTGTCGGCGACTTCGCGCGAAACGATCGCGGCGACATTCTCGTTCATCGACTGATAGCCGGTGCAGGCGATGATGGCGTCGGCGGCGAGTTCACTGCCGTCCTCGAACAGGATGCCGCTCGGGGTCAGCGACTTGATGGCGACGCCGCTGCGGATGCCGATCTTGCCGTCGATGATCAGGTCGGAGGCGCCGACATCGATGTAGTAGCCGGAGCCGGTGCGGTAGGCCTTCATCAGAAGGCCGGTCTCGTCGTCGCCGAAATCGATGGCGAAGCCGGCGGCGCGCAAGCGGTCGTAGAAGGCCGCGTCGCGCGCCTTGATCACCTCGTAAAGCGCCTGCTGGCCCTTGGGCACCAGCGCGAACGGCGTCGAGGCGACGATCATGTCGGCCTTCTCGGTGGTGATGCCGCGCGACAGTGCGTCTTCCGAGAAGATCTCGAAGCCGACTTCCATCAGCGTGTCCGACTTGACCACTGTCGTCGGCGAACGCTGGATCATGGTGACCTCGGCGCCGCTCTCCCAGAGGTCGACGCAGACATCGTGGCCGGAGCTTGCAGCGCCAATGACGGCGACTTTCCTGCCGCGGAATTTGTCGCCGCTGGCATACTGGCTGGAGTGCAGCAGCTCGCCCTTGAAC
>NZ_RZPL01000097.1:0-11202 GCF_004022805.1 Mesorhizobium sp. M7A.F.Ca.CA.002.04.1.1
ATATTGACCGACAGCCTGTCGGCCTTGCGGTCGAGCAGCGGCGAAAGCTGCAGCATCTCGGCGATGGCGCCGACACGGCGATCGATCTCGGCTTTGGCAGCCCCTCGCATTTTTGGTCCATAGGCAAGGTTCTGGCGCACCGTCATATGCGTGAAGATGGCGTAGTTCTGGAACACGAAGCCGACGCCACGCCGGCCCATCGGCACGCCGGCCATGTCGCGCTCGCCAAACAGGATCTTGCCGCCGGTCGGTTCTTCCATGCCGGCGATCATGTTCATCGTCGTCGACTTGCCGCAGCCCGACGGGCCGAGCAGCGCCATGAACTCGCCATCTGATATTGCCAGGTCCATGGTCTTCAGCGCGGTGAAGTCGCCGAATTTCTTGACCAGGTTTTGCAGGTGGATGGCGCTCATGCCGGTACCTCGCGTGCACGCGCCATGCGCTTCATGGCAAACACTGCGACGATCGACAGCACGACCAAAATGGCCAGCGCGATCGCCGCCACATAGCCCCAGATCAGGTCCTGCGTGGTGAGCTTGTAGATGTAGACCGAGATGGTTTCGGTAGCGACGCCTGGACCGCCGCCGGTCATGATGTAGAGCGTGTCGAAGATCTTGAAGTTCTCGATCACCCGGATCGCCAACGCGATGATGATGATCGTCTTCATCTTCGGCAGCACGATGGTGACGAAGCGCTGCCACGGATTGGCGCCGAGCAGCGTCGCCGCCTTGATCTGGTCCTCCGGCACGCCGACCAGGCCGGCAAGCAGGATAAGGAACATCAGCGGCGTCCATTGCCAGATGTCGGCGACCATCACCGCAATCAGCGCCAGAGTCGGATCCGACAGCCAGGCGATGGTGACGAGAGATCCGGTGAGCGCCGACAAGATGTCGTTCACCGGGCCGCCCGACTGGAACAGCATGAAGAACATGTAGCCGGCCACGGCAGGCACCACCATCATCGGCATCAGCAGGATCGAATAGAAGACGCGCTTGCCCGGGAAATCGTCGGCAAACAGTGTCGCCAGCGCCAGCCCGAGCAGGAATTCCGCCGGCACGCAGACGATCATGACGATGGCCGTACGCTTCAGCGCGCTCCAGAAGCGCGCGTCGGCGGCGAGATCGGTGTAGTTGGCAAAGCTGTTCCACATCGACCAGGCGTTCCACCAGCCGGTGCCCGACAGGGGCGACCAGTCGGTGACGCTGATGTAGAGCTGCATCAACAGCGGGAAGGCCGAGATGAACAGCACCAGGATCTGCGCAGGTAATGTCAGCCGGAAACCCAGCCTTGCGCCCTCATCGCGCGAAACCGGCTTTGCTCCGACGGCTTTCACCTCATCCTTGGAAGTCATGACAGTCACCGCGCTCATTGCTTGAGCGCCCCGAATGTCAACCCGCGCACCAGATGGCGTTGGATGGCGATGCCCATGATGACCGGCGGCACGGCCGCGATCAGGCCAAGCGCTGCCTTGGCGCCATAGAGCTGCCCGGTCATCGAGGAAGAAAGAGAGGCCATGTAGACCGGGATGGTCACCCATTCGCGCGTCGTCAGAAGCAGCGCGATCAGATAGTCCGACCAGTTGAGGATGAAGACGAAGAGCGCGGCACTGGCCAGCGGCGCGCGCATCATCGGCAGCGTGATGCGCGTGAAGACGCGCAGCCGCGAACAGCCTTCGACAAGCGCCGCCTCCTCGATCTCGCGCGGCATGTCGTCGAAGAAGGTCTTCATCAGCCAGAAGGCGAACGGCAAGGTGACGATGCCGTAGATCAGCGCCAACCCCCACCAGCTATCGGTGAAGTTGAGGAAAGCCCACATGATCATCACCGGGATCATGACCGCCATCGGCGGAAAGATCCTGAGTTGGATCAGCGCCAGCGGCAGGTTCTGGCCGGAGCCGAAACGCGACAGCCCATAAGCCGCGGCAGTGCCCGCCGACATGGCGATCACCGTGCCGAAAACCGCCGACAGCAGCGATGCGAGGATCGGCTTCAGCGCGGTACGGTCGAGCGCGACGATCAAATTGTTGGTCGACTCGCCGAAGACGAAACGAAAATTGCTGAGCGTCGGGTTCTTCGGCCACCAGGTCAGGTCGGCGCCGGTCGCCGACCATTCGGCGATCGGCTTGAACGCCATCGATACCATCCACAGGATCGGCACCAGCGTCACCGCCATGGCCGCGAAGATCGCGGCATAGCGGAATATCAGGAAAGGAACGGAACGCTTCATCTGGCGGCTTTGCTGGTGGCGCTGTGGGCGGAGGGGAAAAGCAGGCTCCTCCCCTCCTTCGATGTGATCCAGGGAGATGGATCAGACGATCGGGTCGAGAACTGTCGGCCAGGCCTCCTTGTTGGTCTTGATGGCTTCGAGCAGTTTGTCCTCGCCGGTGCGCCGCACGATCTTCTTCCACTCCGCCTCGGTATCGGCCATCGCCTGCTCGGATGTCTTGGCCTTGGTCAGCGCCGCCATGAGGTTCTCGTCGAGCGCATTGTGGAAGGCTGTCGCGCCGGGATAGTTGATGGTCGGCACGGTGCGCGCCACCGTCTCGCGCACGACGTCCATGTGGTAGGCATGATAGGTCTGGCGCACCAGCGGATCGGAGAAGTCCGAAAGCCGGAACGGGTCCAGATAACCGCCGGGATTGGCACTCATCCAGGCGTAGATACGGGCCGAGCCCAGCCATTGCAGCAGGAGATAGGCAACCTCCTGGTTCTTCGACTGCGACGAAACCATGCCGGTCAGCGAGAACCACAGCACGGAACGGCTGATCAGCTTGCCGTCGATCTCGCGGCCTGGCGGCAGCATCGAGCCGATCTTGCCGGTGACGGCCGAATCCTTGTTGCCGGCATTGTCGAGGAATTTCGGCAGGTTGGAGAAGGCGCAGGTCATCGCCGCACCACCCTTGGCGAAGTTGCCGTATTGCTCCGGCCAGCCCCAGGAGATCGCATCCGGCGAATGATGTGCGAGCGAAGCGACATATTCGTTGGTGGCGGCGATGCCTTGCTCGGAATTGATCATCGGCTTGCCGTCATCGCCAAACAGGAATTGGTTGGGCGAAGCCATCGAGACATAGCGCTGGTACCAATTGGTATAGCCCCAACCCTGGTTGCGCAGGTCGGTCGAGCCGAACAGGCCCTTGTCCGGTCGCTGGAAGAAGGCGGCGATGTCGCCATGCTGCTTCCAGGTCTTCGGCGGCGCCAGATCGTAGCCGTATTTGTCCTTGAAGGCCTTCTTCTCGGCTTCGTCGCCGAACAAATCGGTGCGGTAGACCCAGGTCTGGAAGTCGCCATCCAGCGATACGCCATAGTTGGAGCCGCGGTATTTGTTGAGCAGCGACACGCCCTTGGCGCCGTTGACATAACCGCTGACGGGATCGTCCCATTCGGGCTTGTGCTGCGCGACAAAGTCATCGAGCTTGGCGATGCCGCCGGTTTCGGCGAGGTCGCCGAGGCGGTTCCATTCGGTCGAATAGATGTCGTAGGCCCCACCCTTGGTGGAGATGTCCTGCATCGTCTTGGTGAATTCCTGGCCGTTCGGCAAACCGACGATTTCGATCGCGATGCCGGTTTCCTTTTCCCACAGCTCCTTGATCGACGGCGCACCGGCCGGGAACGGCTGCGTGAGCTGGCCGATCGAGCCGTCGGACAGGCCGAGCACGATCTTGGCGGGCGCCTTGCCGGCGCCCTTCAGCGCCTTGGCCGCCTCGATGGCGCGGCCTTCCGGCGTGTCGGCGCCATACTGGTAGCGCTCGGCTCCATCGAAGCCCGTCGGGCCGCCGATCATGCCTGGCGCCAGCGCGTCGGCCGCATAGGCGCGGCCGGGACGAATGAATTGGGGTGCGATACCAGCGGCGGCCATGATCACAGCCGCCTTTCCTCCGGATGCCAGCAGCCGGCGCCGCGAGATGCGGATCAAGTCAGACATTGAAACTCCTCCCTCAGGGCCACGTTTCCTCCACGGCCCTTATGAGGGATATTGACGGCAGCATGGCAAGGCTGTCAACATCATAAATAATCAAAACACCTCACAACATCGCAATAGGGCAAGGAAATGCACAAAAACGGGATCCATGCATCATGCCGGGTGCTTCAATTTGAGGGCACACGACCCTTCCCGGCCCTGCGCAGCCCTGCCGGACCATTTGATTTAGCGCGGCGGCTTGCGCATGGGCTAAGGGCGGATACATCATTTCCCATCAGAATCGCCGATGGCGGGGAAGCCGTCACCAGCCGATCTGACGCATGCAGGAGATGAAAGACGGTGCGTTCCACCCTGACTGACATAGCCCGGGAAGCCGGCGTCTCGGCCGCCACCGTCGACCGCGTGCTCAACAACCGACCCGGCGTGCGGGCGCGCACGCGCGAAATCGTGCTCGAAATGGCGCAGCGCCTCGGCTACATCGCCGAAGGCCCGAACGGCGCGCCGCCACGGCCCTCGCCTGGCGAGGTCATCCGACTCGACTTCGCGCTGCCGGCCGGCACCAATTCCTTCATCAAGATGCTGCACCGGCACATCGAGGCACAGGCTCTGGCGCGGCCCGACCTCGATGTCCATATCGCCACCATCGAGGGCTTCAATCCTGACCGGCTCGCCCGCCTGCTGCAGGACCTGCGCGGACAGACGCAAGGCGTCGGCGTTATAGCGCTCGACCATCCGACGGTGCGCGAAGCGATCCGATCCCTGTCGGCCAACGATATCAAGGTGGTGACCATCGCCTCCGACATCCTGCATGTGCCCAGGGTCGCCTATATCGGCATCGACAACCGCGCCGCCGGGCGGCTGGCCGGCTATCTGCTCAACCGCTTCATGGGATCGGGGCATCCGGGCAAGGTGGCGCTGTTCGCCGGCTCGCTGTCCTATCGCGGCCACGAAGAACGCGAGATGGGGTTCCGCCACGTCCTGACCGAGGAATCACCCAACCTGCAGATCGTCGAGATGCGCGAAATGCTCGACGACCGCGAGAAGGCCTATTCGGAGGCATCGGCCCTGCTGGAGCGGCACCCCGACCTTGCCGCGATCTACAATGTCGGCGCCGGCAACACCGGCATCGCCCGCGCGCTCAAGGAGCACGGCCGCGCCCAGTCCATGGTCTTCCTCGGCCACGAGGTGACGGACGGCACCAAGGACCTTCTGCTCGACGGCACGCTCGACGCGGTCATCGACCAGAACCCGCGCGTCGAAGCCCGCGAAGCGCTCAACACTTTGACCCATGCGGTCCGGGGATTGCCCTATGAACTGCACCAGCCAAGGCTGCAGGTGATCTTCAAGGAGAACATCCCAGAGATTTGACGGACCAGACGAACGGGGCAGCGCGGTAAAGCGCCCGCCCCGCTCGATGCTTCCAGTCTATTGGACGGCAGCGACTTCAGCCGCGGCGCCATCGACAAAGCTCTTGTCGACCCATTTTCCGTAGTCGATCGAGCCCTTCAGGAGCCCGGCGCTGGCCATGAATTTCTCCTCGCCCTGCAAGGCGGCGATCGCGTCGTCGGTGAGTTTCGGATCCTGGTGGAACACCCCGTCGGCATAGGTCTTGCGGACGGATTTCTCCGACGACTTGGTCGCCTCCACAAACGTCTTGATCGTCTCGTCCGGATGAGCGTCGGCCCAACGCGAAATCTCGATGTCGACCTTCAGCAGCCGCTTGACCAGATCGGGATATTTCGCCGCGAAGGCGCCGTTGACCGAGATGACGTTCGGCACGTTCCATTCCGGATGGGTGCTGGTGTCGAACAGCACCCGCGCCTCGCCGGTGTCGCCCAGCTTGGCCGCCGTCGAATCCGTCTCGACAATGGCGTCGATATCGCCGCGCAGCAGCGCCGGGCCGGATGCCTCGAAAGGCAGGTTCAGACCTTCGACGTCATTGGTGGTCAGGCCGACGCTGTTCAGTGCCTTGCTGAAGTTCGAATGCCGCACCGTTCCGGTGAGATAGGCGACCTTCTTGCCCCTGAGATCCTGCAGCGTCTTCAACGGCGAGTCGGTTTTGACGACGATGTAGGAACCGCCGGCCTTCACATAGCTCGACAGGCCGATCAGCTTGACGTCGGCGCCGGACGCAGCAACGCGCAGCGCCGGATTGTTGCCGGTATAGGTGAACTCGATGGCGCCGGTCGCCAATGCCGTCGTGGCTTCCGAGCCGCCGTTGAAGGTCACCAGTTCGACCTTGATGCCGTCCTTGGCGAATTCCTTGTCCCACCAGCCGTCCTTCTTGGCGAGGATGAATTTGAGGTGCCCCGGCGCCGTGCTGCCGATGCGGATGATGTCAGGCTTGTCCTGTGCGAAGGCAGGCATGCCGCCAAGGCCGATTACGACGGCAATGGCGCCCTTCAGAAGCAGCCGGCGAATTGCGTCGAATGGGATGTTGGGCATGGGAAAATCCTTCCTGTTTGGAATGAATGGGGCCGCTTAAATGAGCGAGGTCTCGGACTGGCCCTTCCAGGCTGTTGCCCAGCGCTCGAACCAGACGAGCAGGTAATTGACGGTCAGGCCGATGACGGTCAGCGTCAGGATGCCGGCGTACATGTCGGCCGTTTCCATCATCAGCTGCGAATTCTGGATGAGGAAACCGAGGCCGGATTTGGCCGCCAGCATCTCGGCGCCGATGACCGCGAACAGCGAGGATTTCACCGCCAGCCGAGCGCCGGCGACGATCGAGGGAATGCTGGCCGGCAGGATGACTTTCCGGAACAGGTCGAAGTCGGACGTGCCCATCGAGCGCGCCGCCTTGATGAGCAGCGGATCGACCGACTTGACGCCGCTGATCGTGTTGACGAGGAGAAAAAACACCGAGGAGTAGAAGGTGATCGCGACCTTCGATTCCTCGCCGATGCCGAGCAGCAGGATGAACACCGGCAGAAGCGCGAATTGCGAGGTGTTGCGCAGCGTCTGCACCAAAAGGTCGGAAACCTTCTCGAACAGCGAATAGCGCCCCATCAACAGACCGAGCGGGATGGCGACCACCACGCCGAGTGCGAAGCCGATCGCAGCGCGCTGCAGGCTTATGCCGATATGCTCGATCAGCACGCCCGAGGCGAGCAGCGCCCACCCGGCGACCAGCACCTCGCTCAGCGGCGGAAAGAAGATCCGGTTCAGCCAGCCGAGCCGGGGCGCGATCTCCCACAGCAGGAAGAACAGGCCGAGCAGCGGCAAGCCATAGAGGAATGTGCCGCGGCTCGCTTTCTTGCTCCGGATCTTGGCGTTGGCCTTGATGGCGGGGACCCTGGCGGCGGCTACCGTTTCGCCAGCGCCGGCAAACAGGTGGAGCGCTCCAGCGGAGCCAAACTTCTCGGTCAGATAGGCCATGGGTCCAGTTCCTCAGTGACTGAAGGCTGGCGACAGAGTCCAGTCCTTCTGCGCCTTGTTGACCTCGTCGCGCAGCACGTCCCAGACGCGAGCGCGATATAGATTGAATTCGGCGCTGGCGCGGATGTCGCCGTCGCGCGGCCGTGGCAGGTCGATATCGATGATCTCCTTCACCGCGCCCGGCCGCGCCGTCATCACCACCACCCGGTCGGCGAGGAAGATCGCCTCGTCGATCGAGTGGGTGACGAAAATGACCGTCGTGTTGATCTTGCCCCAGATCCGCAGCAGCTCGCCTTGCAGAAGCTCGCGCGTCTGCTGGTCAAGCGCCGCGAACGGCTCATCCATCAGCAACACTTCCGGGTTGCTGGCCAGCGCACGCGCGATCGCCACACGCTGCTGCATGCCGCCGGACAGCTGGTTGGGAAAACGGTCCTCGAAGCCGGCAAGGCCGAACAGCGACAACAGATGGCGGGCCGTCGCCGTGCGCTCAGCCTTGGCCACGCCGCGCACTTCCAGCGCATATTCGATGTTGGCGAGCGCCGTGCGCCAGGGAAACAGCGCATATTGCTGGAAGACATAGCCGGTCTTCGGGTCGGGCCTGGTGATGCGCCGGCCATCGAGCTTGACGTCGCCGCCGGTCGCCTGCGTCAGCCCGCCAATGATGTCGAGCAGCACCGACTTGCCCGAGCCGCTGGGGCCGACCAGCGTGATGAACTCGCCCTTGCGGATCGAGAGGTCAACGCCATCGAGCACGGTGACGCGGTCGGTCGCCTCGCCATCGACGGTGACGAACTGCCCCGGCTTGAGCTGGAAGGTCTTGCTGATGTCGCTGACGACGATACGGTCCATATCTGTCTCCGATCGGTTCACTGCGCCACGCGGATGCGGTGCGTCGGGTCGAATTCCGAGCCGCCGGCCTTGCCGCGCTTCCAGCCGAGCGCGCGGGCATAGGAGCCAAACAGCTGTCGGGCGTCGGCCTGAGCTTCCGTGATGCCGGTCGGCCCTTCGGCGAACTCGGCCACATAGAGCGCGTCGGTCGGGCAGTAGATTTCGCACAGGAAGCAGGTCTGGCAGTCCTCCTGGCGGGCGATCACTGGCACGCCGCTCTCGGTCGCGTCGAAGACGTTGGCCGGGCACACCTTGACGCAGATGTCGCATTCGACACAGCGCGTGGCCGAGACGATCTCGATCATGACGCCAGCTCCGCCAGCCGCTCAGGCGCGCCTGCGATGCGGAACGCATCCACACCGGTGATGACCAGCCGGTGCGCGAAGGCCGGGCTCTTGCCCGGCAAATCGGTGCGGCGATGCATACCGCGGCTCTCGGTGCGGTGCAGCGCTGCGGCCACGGACCAGCGCCCGGCGGCGGCGATCGAAGCTGCCTCTCGGGTACGGACCCTATCCAGCCCGTCGCCTTGCAGATGGTCGCGCACGTCGCGCCAGACACTCTCCAACCGCTCGCCGCTTTTCTCCAGGCCTTCGCCGGTGCGGAAGAAATTCTTGTCGAGCGGCGTCACCTCACTGCGCACCGCCTCGATGACTTCGCCTGCCGAGATGTCGACGCGCGGCGATGATGCAGGACGTAATCCAGCCTGGCCAAGCGACTGCACCTCAGTGCGGAATGCCTTGCCGGTCCGGCGCTTGGCATGGGTCGAAGCGCCCTTGCCCGCCCACCAGCCGCTGGCCAGCGCCCAGGACGAATTGACGGCGCCGCCGCCCGACACCGCACCGGTCATGATCTCGCGGCTGGCCGCGTCGCCGGCGACATAGAGGCCGGGTACGCCGGTGGCGCAATCGTCGGAGACGATGTCTATGCCGCCCGTGCCGCGCACCGTGCCTTCGGCGCGCAGGGTGATGCGGAACAGCTCGCTGAAAGGGTCGATGCCGGCGCGGTCATAGGGCACGAAGCAATTCGGCTGGCCCTGGCGCAGCCAGCCCTGCAGCGCTGGTTCGGCCTGATCGAGCCGCGCGTAGACCGGGCCGTCGATCAGCGCGCGCGCCACTTCCTCCTCGCGGTCGCCGATGCCGTTGCGCAACGGCTCGCCGGTCGGCCCGACGATCGGTGAGCCATCTTCGCGATGGAACGACGCCCAGCGGAACGGCAGCCCCTTGTTCAACGAGGAGCCGTAGGGCGCCAGCGTGTATTTGCCGGTGAACTCCATGCCCGACAGGCTGGCGCCGGCCTCCGCCGCCATCAGATAGCCGTCGCCGGTCAGCCCGGTCGCGCCGAGGATGCGCTCGCGGAAAGCGCAGCCACCGGTCGCCAGCACCACCGCGTTGGCGTCGACGCGCCAATCCTGGCCGATCTGCCTGGCGACACCGGCGGCGCCGACGATGGCATCGCCGTCCGACAAAAGTTCGAGCGCGGGATGATGGTCGAGGACGGTGACGCCGGCCAAAAGCACGCGGCGGCGCATGAAGCGCATGTAGTCCGGGCCGCGCAGATTGGCGATGTAGAGCCGGCCGTCATCCTCGCTCGGGAAGGGATAGCCCCATTCGGAGAGCCTGAGCAGGTTGCGGTAGGCGGTGTCAACGCAGCGCAGCATCCAGCGCGGGTCGGCGAGTTCGCCGGTGCGCTGCCAGCGTCGCTCGACCACGGCATGCCTGTTGTCGCCCGGCGGCACGCACCAGGTGCCGGTGTTGGACGGCGCGGTGGCGCCGCTGGTGCCGAGATAGCCCTTGTCGGCCAGCACCACCTTGGCGCCGGCCTCGGCCGCGGCGACTGCTGCCCAAGCTGCCGACGGACCGCCGCCCAGCACCAGCACGTCGGCCTGGAGCAGCAAGCTGTCGGAAGCGGATTTTTGCGGCTTGGGCATGGAGACCTGGCGAATAAAGTCGAAGCAGGCGCTAGGCCGCGCGGGCCGCGCTGGAAGACCACACCGGCTCGTTGCCCGCGCTCCACTTGATGTTGCAGCCGATCGACGGCGCCTGGCTGGCAGTGGGCCTGCCGCCCTCCAGCACCGTATCGACCGCCGCGCGCAGATCGGCACCCGTCACCGGCTTGCCGTTGCCCGGCCGCGCATCGTCGAACTGGCCGTGATAGGCGAGCCGCCGGTCAGTGCCGAACAGGAAGAAGTCGGGCGTGCAAGCCGCGCCATAGGCTTTCGCCGTCTGCTGCGACGCATCCTTGAGATAGGGGAAGGAATAGCCGAATTTTCCGGCCTCCTCGCCGATGCGGGCGAGCGTCTCCTCCGGATGCGCCTCGTGGTCGTTGGCGTTGATCGCCACCACCTGCAGCCCCTTGCCGGCGTAATCCCTGGCGAAAGCGGCAAGCTGCTCGCGGATCAGCACGACGAACGGGCAGCGGTTGGAGATGAAAGCGACGAGCAAGGCCGGCTTGGCGTCGAAATCGGCAAGGCGGTGCAGCACACCTTGCGCGTCGGGCAGCAGGAAGTCGGCGGCCCTGGTGCCGAGGTCGACCGGATTGGACTCTGTTTTCGGCATCGATGCGCTCCCTTGTGCAACCATTTTCACAGGCCAAGATGCGAGCGCTCCGAGCGCTCGCAGTTAGTCTATGAATTTAGTATAATTATAGGCTGGAGAGCGCATTCACGGTCAACCGCGCGGCTTAGAATATCGTGCCAATGTTTCAGGCCGAGCCGCCAAGTTTGTTCGGGCGGAAGCCGATCCGGAGAAATCCGGACGGACAGCATTTATGAAGCGCAACGGGGTTCGGCGACGAAATTGTACTGCCCAGCCGAACCGTCTTGCGATTTTCGCGACGTCATTCCCCTTCCGGATAGAGCGCTTTCGCCAGGTCGCGGATCGCATCCGATGTGCGCGGGCCGAAGCCGATCATGTAGGCGCCGTCGAGCACGACCAGCGCCTTCTTGGCTGCCGCCGGCGTTGCCGCCAGCGCGCGGTTGCCGAACACCAGCTCGGCCGACGGCCCGCCCTTGCCGTCGCC
>NZ_RZPL01000980.1:0-1631 GCF_004022805.1 Mesorhizobium sp. M7A.F.Ca.CA.002.04.1.1
GGAGGAGACCGGGGTCATCAGAGGCTACACCACGCTGGTCGATCCCTCAGCCTTCGGCTGGAGCATGGTCGCCATCGCCACCATCCGGCTCAGCCGCCAGAACGAAGACGAGATCGTGATGTTCGAGGACGCGATCCGCGGCTGGGAAGAGGTGCTGGAATGCCACCTCGTCACCGGTTCGCGCGACTATGTGCTGAAAGTGGTGACGGGAAGCCTCGAACAATACGAGCGCTTCATCAAGTAAAAGATCGCGCGGCTGAAATGCGTCGCCTCGATCGAGACCAGCTTCGTCATGAACACCATAAAGGAACGGCGCCTCTGACATTTCTGCCGGAGGCGCCGCTTTCTGGATAGATGTGTTGCCGGCTAGGCTTACTTGACCGCTTTGTCGGTGATGGCGGTGGTGTAGGCGCCGGTCGGCTCCTTGGTGATGATCTTCTGGTCGAGCAGCGCCTTGGCGGTGCGCTCGTAGGTCGCCGGGTCAAGCTTGCCGTCGGCATTGTCGATCAGCTTGGCGACTTCGCTCATCATGCGCTTCTGGTGGTTCTCGTCCTGGCCGCCGCCGTCCATGACGATGCCTGCGGCTTCGTCATTGTTGTCGATGGCATATTTCCAGCCCTTCATCGAGGCGCGCACGAAACGCACCATCTTGTCTTCGAAGGCCGGATCCTTGAGCTTGTCTTCGGACGCATAGAGCCCGTCCTCGAGCAGGTCGTTGCCCATGGCCGAGTAGTTGAACACGGTCAGCTGTTCCGGCTTGTAGCCGGCGTCGATCAGTTGCCAGTATTCGTTGTAGGTCATGACCGAGATGCAGTCCGCCTGCTTCTGGATCAGCGGCTGCACGTCAAAACTCTGCTTGAGCACCGTGACGCCGTCCGGGCCGCCCTCGGTCTTCAGGCCGAGCTTGTTCATCCAGGCGTAGAACGGATACTCGTTGCCGAAGAACCAGACGCCGAGCGTGTGACCTTTGAAGTCGGCTTCGGTCTTGATCGGGCCGTCCTTCGGGCAGACCAGCTCCATGCCGGCCTTCTTGAACGGCTGGGCGATGTTGACCAGCGGCACGCCCTTTTCGCGGGCAGCCAGCGCACCGCCCATCCAGTCGACGATAACGTCGGCACCACCGCCGGCGATCACCTGCTCGGGCGCGATATCGGGACCGCCCGGCTTGATGTCGACGTCGAGACCCTCGGCCTCATAGAAACCCTTGGCCTTGGCGACATAGTAGCCGGCAAACTGGGCCTGCGTGACCCATTTCAGCTGCAACGTCACCTTGTCGGCGGCCATTGCCTGGAAAGCGGCAAGCGACATCGCGCCAGCCAGAACGGGAATAATCAGTCTTTTCATTTTGTTACCCTCTGAAGTTAGTGCCCTAAACCCACCGCCCCTATCCACCACGGACAGAGGGATGCCAAAACGTGACGGCTCTTTCGACAAGAGCGACCACGCCATAAAAGACCGAACCCGCAAGTGCTGCAACTGCGATTTCGGCCCAGACCATGTCGATGTTCATCCGCCCGACCTCGGTCGAGATGCGGAAGCCCATGCCGACGACAGGCGTGCCGAAGAACTCGGCAACGATGGCGCCGATCAGCGCCAGCGTCGAGTTGATCTTCAGCGCGTTGAAGATGAAG
>NZ_RZPL01000981.1:0-1627 GCF_004022805.1 Mesorhizobium sp. M7A.F.Ca.CA.002.04.1.1
ATTCGAACCTGACGATACATTGCTCGACGCATATTCGACGACCGTTGCGGACGCCGTCGACCGCATCGGCCCGGCCGTCTGCCGCATCGAACGCGTCGGCGGCCAGGGCGGTCACGGCTCCGGCTTCGTCATCGCGCCGGACGGACTGGTCGTCACCAATTTCCACGTCGTCGGCGATGCCAGGACAGTGCGCGTCTCGATGCCGGACGGCGCCTCCCGCGAAGGCCGCGTGCTCGGCCGCGATCCCGACACCGACATCGCGCTGGTGCGCGCCGACGGCAGCTTTGCCGATGTCGCACCGCTCGCCGATTCCAAGCGGCTGCGGCGCGGCCAGATCGCCATCGCCATCGGCAATCCGCTCGGCTTTGAATGGACCGTCACCTCCGGCGTCGTCTCGGCGCTCGGCCGCTCCATGCGCGCCTCGACCGGCCGGCTGATCGACGACGTCATCCAGACCGACGCAGCGCTCAACCCCGGCAATTCCGGCGGGCCGCTGGTTTCGTCGGCCGGCGAGGTGATCGGCGTCAACACCGCCATGATCCATGGCGCGCAGGGCATCGCCTTCGCTGTCGCCTCCAACACCGCCAATTTCGTCATTTCGGAGATCATCCGCTTCGGCCGTGTCCGCCGCGCCTTCATCGGCGTCTCGGCCGACACTGCCAGTTTGCCGCGCCGCGCCGCCCTGTTGTCGCAAGTCTCGACCAGCACGGCGGTTCGCCTGCGCAGCGTCGAGAAGGACGGCCCGGCGGCCAAGGCCGGCCTGAAAGAAGGCGACATCATCGCCGCCATCGACGGCCGTCCTGTCACCGGCGTCGACGACCTGGTGCGCATGCTCGACGCCGAACGCATCGGCCGCGAGACGCTGTGCACCGTCGTGCGCCGCACCGGTGTCAGCCAGGTGACGGTGACGCCGGTGGCAAGGGCCAGTTGAGGCGGGCGCTCAGGCTCCCGCCACCCCTTCCGCATACTGCGCCAGAAACGCCTCGCTCGGCGGGATCGGCTTGATGACGTCGATCAGCACGCCATTGGGGTCCTTGGTGATGAAATGGCGCTGGCCGAAGGGCTCGTCGCGCAGCGAGCGCAGGATCGGCAGGCCGGCGGCGACGACGCGCTCATAGACAGCGTCCGGGTCGCGAACCTCGAAATTGATCAGCAGGCCCGAAGCGCGGCCCCGCCCCTCTTCCGGGATGGTCTCATGGTCGCCCTGGACGATGCCGAGATTGACTCTTCTGTCCTCCCCCGATTGCAGATGCACATACCAGTCGCTTTCGAACAGGGGCTGGAAGCGGAAATGCTTCACATAAAAGGCCGCCGTGCCGGCGACGTCGCCGGTCATCAGCACCGGGTAATAGCTCGTGGTCTTCATCTTTCCTTCTCCCGTCAATTAACATACAGTCTGCATGTAAACCGAATTAACATACAGGCTGCATGTATGCAACAAGATTTCGCGCGTCGTTCCAACCGCGACCGCACCGAAGCCACGCGCGCCCACCTGATTGCCGCGGCGCGAAAGCTGTTCACGGAGAAATCCTATTCCGAGACCGGCACGCCGGAGATCGTCGCCGCCGCCGGCGTGACGCGCGGCGCGCTCTACCATCATTTTGCCGACAAGCAGGCACTGTTTGCT
>NZ_RZPL01000982.1:0-1626 GCF_004022805.1 Mesorhizobium sp. M7A.F.Ca.CA.002.04.1.1
GCTGATGTCCGCCACCACCCCAGAACGCACCGGGGTGACGACGCAAGCCATCGAAGGGAGCCAGACGATCCGGCTGGCTCCCAACTACTGGCCTTTCGTCGTTCCGGCGCTCGTCGTCGTCGGCGCCGTGATCGTCTTTCCCTGGGCCTTCACGCTGTGGATGAGCGTCAACCGCTGGACGCTCGGCCAGTCGCGAAGCTTTGCCGGGATGGAGAATTATCTGCGGCTGGCGTACGACCAACGCTTCTGGGAATCGCTTCTCCATACGTTGAGCTACACCTTCCTTTCGGTTGCCGCGCCGATGTTGCTCGGCACCATCGCCGCCCTGATCTTCGACGCCAGGTTTCCGCTGCGTGGCCTGCTGCGCGGCGTCTTCGTGATGCCTATGATGGCAACGCCCGTCGCCGTGGCGCTGGTCTGGACGATGATGTTCCACCCCCAGCTCGGCGTCCTCAACTATCTTCTGTCGCTGGTCGGCATTCCGGCGCAGGAATGGATCTTCAACGCCAACACGGTCATCCCGTCGCTGGTTGCGGTCGAGACCTGGCAGTGGACGCCGCTGGTGATGCTGATCGTGCTCGGCGGCCTGGCGTCCGTGCCGCGCGAGCCGTTCGAAAGCGCCGAAATCGACGGCGCCAATGCCTGGCAGCAATTCCGCTATCTCACCTTGCCGATGATCGCGCCGTTCCTGATGATCGCGGTGATCATCCGCACCATCGACGCACTGAAGAGTTTCGACATCATCTACGCGATGACCCAGGGCGGGCCGGGCACGGCCTCGGAGACCATCAACATCTATCTCTACAACACCGCCTTCTCCTACTACGACATCGGCTATGGCTCGGCCATGGCCGTGGTGTTCTTCATCGTCATCGTCGCCCTGTCCTTCATCCTCCTGATGTTGCGCCAGCGCTCGCAGTGGATCGGCGTGGAGGGCAAATAGATGAGTTCACGACTGCTCAACCGGATCGGGCTGTTCTTCGCGGCCCTGGTCTTCGTCTCGCCGGCGATCCTGTTCTTCCTCTGGATGATCTCGCTGTCGCTGAAATTCGAGATCGACAACGGCGCCTATCCGCCGATCCTGATCCCCGAACATCTCGCCTGGTCGAACTATGCAAAAGTGTTCGAGGAGAACAATTTCCTGCTCTATCTCTGGAATTCGGTTCTGGTGACCGGCACGGCGACGCTTTTGGCGCTGCTGATCGGCGTGCCGGCCGGCTATGGCATCGCGCGGCTCAAGGCCGAGCGATCGGCGGTGGTCATCATGATCGCCCGCATGACGCCGGGGCTTTCCTATCTCATCCCGCTGTTCCTGCTGTTCCAATGGGTCGGCATTCTCGGCACGCTGTGGCCGCAGATCATCATCCATCTGGTGGTGACCGTGCCGATCGTCGTCTGGGTGATGATCGGCTATTTCGAGACCACCCCGATGGAACTGGAAGAGGCCGCCAACATCGACGGCGCCAGTTCCTGGCAGGTGTTCCGGCTGGTCGCCTTGCCCATCGCCAAGCCGGGCATAGTGGTCGCCTTTATCCTGTCCGTCATCTTCTCATGGAACAATTTCGTCTTCGGCGTGGTGCTCGCCAGCCGTGAAACGCGCACGCTGCCGGTCGCCGTCTACAACAT
>NZ_RZPL01000983.1:0-1619 GCF_004022805.1 Mesorhizobium sp. M7A.F.Ca.CA.002.04.1.1
CATTTAGGTCGGGCGGCACGATACCGGCGGAAGCTTCTTCCTCGGCCACGCAGGGGATATCGGGAAATGCGGCACGCAGTCCGGCGAGAATGATCTTTTCGCTCTCGCGGTCCGCCTCGGTCACCGGCGAGGCGTCGGACTTGCGGTCAACCGCACAGCCGGCGTGGAACACGCGCATCACCTCGCGCCCGGCCGACAAGGCCAGGCGCTCGAAGATTTCAAGCATCAGCCTGTCGTCAGATGCCGCCGCCGCTATCGTATTGGTCTTCGGCAATGTCGCGCTCGTTCAGCCAGTGTTCCAGGGCGTCGACCATCTCTTCGGCCGATTTGCCGAGTGTCTGCAGATGGATCTCCGGGGTTTCCGGCGCTTCATAAGGGGAATCGACGCCGGTGAAATTCTTGATCTCGCCATTCAGCGCGCGCGCATAGAGGCCCTTCGGATCACGCCTGGCGCATTCCTCGAAGGGCGTATCGACGAACACCTCGACGAATTCTCCGTCGGCCATCAATTCACGTGCCATGCGCCGTTCGGCGCTGAACGGCGAAATGAACGAAACAATGACGATCAACCCGGCATCGGCCATCAAACGCGCCACCTCGGCGACGCGGCGGATGTTCTCGACGCGATCGGCATCGGTAAAGCCAAGATCGCGATTGAGACCGTGACGGACGTTGTCGCCGTCGAGGATATAAGTATGACGGCCGGTGGCGAACAGCTTCTTTTCGAACAGGTTGGCGATGGTCGACTTGCCGGATCCCGACAGCCCGGTGAACCAGAACACGGCGGGCCGCTGGTTCTTCATGTCGGCGCGCACGCGCTTGCCGACATCGAGCGACTGCCAATGGATGTTTTCGGCACGACGCAGCGAGTGCAGGATCATGCCGGCGCCGACCGTGGCGTTGGAGATGCGGTCGATCAGGATGAAGGCGCCGGTTGTGCGGTTTTCGGCGAAGGGATCAAAGGCGATCGGCGTCCGCGTCGAGATGTTGCAGATGCCGACTTCGTTCATTTCGAGCGACTTGGCCGCTTCATGGGCAAAGTCGTTGACGTTGATCCGGTATTTCAGATCGGTGACGGTGGCGCTGGTCTGGTCGGTCTCGGTGCGCAGGATGTAGGAGCGGCCCGGCAGCAGCGCATGCTCGTCGAACCAGACGATGTTGGCGGCGAACTGGTCGGCGACCTGCGGCCGTGCGGCAGGCGAAACCAGCATGTTGCCGCGCGAGATTTCGACTTCGTCGTCGAGGACGAGCGTGACGGCCTGTCCGGCAGCCGCCTGGGCGAGATCGCCGCCATACGAGACGATCCGCTTGACGCGCGAGGATTTGCCCGACTTGGCGACAACGACCTCGTCGCCGGGCGCAACCGAGCCGGAAGCGACCGTGCCGGCAAAGCCGCGAAAGTCGAGATTGGGACGATTGACATACTGGACCGGGAAACGGAACGGCAGTTCGACCATCGCTTGGTCGACCGACACGGTTTCGAGATGCTCGATCAGCGTTGGGCCGGAATACCATTCCATGCTTTCCGACCGACGGCTGACATTATCGCCATAACGGGCCGACATCGGGATCGGCACAATGGTCTGGAAGCCGAGATCGCGCGAGAATTGCCCGTAGTC
>NZ_RZPL01000984.1:0-1610 GCF_004022805.1 Mesorhizobium sp. M7A.F.Ca.CA.002.04.1.1
ATGTCTTTGGGATCCCCCATCCGGCGCAAGTGAACCGGCAAACGGCGAGCGAGGCGATGCCGACCGCCGCAAGGTCGGCCATCGAGAAGATGAGATTGACGATGATGCCGAGGATGAGGAACTGCAACCCGACGGCCATGCCGGCTGACGGATCCACGAACTGCGGCAGGAAGGTCAGGAAGAACAGTGCCGTCTTGGGATTGAGGATCTCGACGACCATGCTGTCGCGAAATGTGTTCGGGGCCGGCCTGGCACCATCCTCGCCCATCCGGTTCCAGCCCAGGAACATGGCAAGGCCCAGCGAAATGAGATATGCGGCGCCCGCCCATCGGATCACCAAGAAAGCGACCGGCGCGTGTTCCATCAGTGCGGCGAGCCCGACCGCCGCGGCCAGGATGTGCACGTAACAACCAAGATGGACACCCAGTGCCGCCATCAATCCCGCCTGACGGCCATGGGCCAGCGTCTGCGCTGTCATGTAGAGAATCGCCGGTCCTGGCATGCAGGCGAAGGCGAGTGTTGCGAGGGCGAACGGAATCCAGAGATCCAGCGATGGCATGACAGCTCCTCCCATGTGATCAAGCCGTGGGAGGAGTAGGCCGGGGGGCAGGCCGAAAACATACGGCGGATGCCGTATTTGGATGATGATCGGGTTTGGCTAATCTGCCGATGGTTAAGGGGCCGTTGCCGGGTTGCCCATTGTAGCGGCTGCGATATCAGCCGGTGGGCAATCCCAGACGAACCGCGTAGGCGGTCAGTTCGGCGGTGTTGTGGAGACTGAGCTTGCCCATCAGATTTTCGCGATGTTTGCGAGCGGTCGGCAGGCTGATGCCCAGTCGTTCGGCGATGTCGCGCGTGATCATGCCTTGCGCCACCAGTTGAAGGATCTGCCGTTCGCGCCGCGTCAGCGGTACCGGGGACAGGATTTCCTGCGCGGCTATCGGCTCGCTTTCCCTGCCTATATCGCTGACCGCGAAGCGAACGGTTTTCGCCAGATAGGTGCCTCCGTTCTTGACCGCTTCGATGGCAGCGCCGAGTTCCTCGGGATCGCCATCCTTGGTCAGGTAGGCGTTGGCGCCGGCGCTGAGCGCGGCGCGTACTGTCCTCGGCTCGACATTGGCCGTCAGCACCACGATCCGCAGGCGTGGCGCCAAGGTCCTGATGGTGGCGATAAACTGCATCCCGGCCACACCTGGCATGCCGAGGTCGAGGATCAAAAGGTCGGCGCGCGTGCTTCGCAGCTGGCCAAGCAGCGCCTCGCCATCCGCAGCCTCGGCGACGACCGAGACATTGTCCATAGCCGAGATAAGCAACTTCAGCCCCTCGCGCACGATGGCATGGTCGTCGGCGAGTATGGCGGTGAGCGAGCGGTTCATCGGGGCACCATCCAGGGCTGCAGCGGCGTATATGGATCGATCGCCAACTTATGCGAAACAGGTTGCCGGTAGATCAACGGTACCGGGGAAGACCGGCCGGAGAATTACTTGGGACAATTGGAGGGATTCGATGCAGGAAGACAAGATACGCCAGGCCCTGGTCGAACTCCTGTATCGCAATTCCTACGGCGTGGTCATCTCCAACATCGTGATCTCGATGGCGGCGGTCTATGT
>NZ_RZPL01000985.1:0-1609 GCF_004022805.1 Mesorhizobium sp. M7A.F.Ca.CA.002.04.1.1
ACCACCAAGGAAGTCGGCAAAGGCACCGGCCTTGGCCTGTCGATGGTCTACGGCATCATCAAGCAGACCGGCGGCTTCATCTTCTGCGATTCCGAAGTCGGCAAAGGCTCGACTTTCCGCATTTTCCTGCCGCGTCACATCGCCGAAGCGAAAAAGGCAGGCGAGCCCGGCGATGCGCCGGCGGCGCCGGCAAAGGTCGCCGATCCGGCCAAGGATCTGTCGGGCTCGGCCACGGTGCTGCTCGTCGAGGACGAGGATGCCGTGCGCATGGGCGGCATGCGGGCGCTGACCTCGCGCGGCTACACCGTGCACGAGGCGTCGTCGGGCGTCGAGGCGCTGGAAGTGTTCGAGGCGCTGGGCGGCAAGGTCGATATCGTCGTTTCCGACGTGGTGATGCCGGAAATGGACGGGCCGACGCTGCTCGGCGAATTGCGCAAGCGCCAGCCCGACATCAAGTTCGTCTTCGTGTCCGGCTATGCCGAGGACGCATTCGCCAGAAACCTGCCGGCAGATGCGCATTTCGGCTTCCTGCCGAAGCCGTTTTCGCTCAAGCAACTGGCCACGATCGTCAAGGACGTGCTGGAGTCCTAAAGCCTTCCCCATGTTCCTCCTTGCGCAACGCCGTGACAACGCCATGATTGAGGGGTGAACGGCAGGAAGGCTTAGGGGAGCAACCGGTGACGCCGCACAACGAAGCGGACAAGGACGACTATGCCGACACGGTGTTGTTGCCGGGCGACCCGCAACGCGCCGAATGGATGGCGCAAACGTTCCTGGAAGCGCCGCGCTGCATCAATCGCCGACGCGGCACGCTTGGCTTCACCGGCTTGTTTCGTGGCAAGTCCATCAGCATTCAAGCGACGGGCATCGGCGTTTCATCGTTTCTGATCTATGCGCATGAACTGCTGGACCATTATGGCGCCCGGACGCTGATCCGTACCGGCACCTGCGGCAGCCTGACCGCAAAGGCAAAGCTGCGCAGCCTTGTCATCTCGCAATCGGCACAGGCGGAAAGCGCCCAGAGCGGCCAGGTTTTCGGCCTTTATGGACCGGCTGGCCCGGACCCGGCGCTCCTCGCATCGTCACGGGCCAAGGCGGTAGAATTTGGCATCGACCATCATGTCGGCCTGACGGTCTGCAGCGACATCTTCTATCACCCGGATGGGCGTGCCCGTTTTGCCGATGCACGGGCGCAAGGAGCCCTGGCCGTGGATATGGAAACCAGCGCGCTCTATGGCATATCGGAGCATTTCGGAGCACGTGCGTTGTCGATGTGTGTCGTGGTGGACAACATCGAGACCGGCGAACAGACCGACTATTCCGAGCGCCAGGCGCTTTTCACCGACATGAGCCGTCTGGCGCTCGCTGTCGCAGCCGAGAGCTAGAGTACGGGTCTACTGGGTCAATCCCTTGCGTACGGCAGCGACATCGCCGGACGAGACTGCAGGAGCCGCGTTGCCCCAACTGGCGCGCACATAGGTCAAGACGTCGGCGACCTCCTGGTCTTTCAGGCGCCAGGCCAGGGAAGGCATGGCGGGCGTCGTCGGTGCATCGGCCGTGTGCACGGCCTGGCTGCCGGCAAGGACGAGCCGGGCCAGTGTTTCGGCAC
>NZ_RZPL01000986.1:0-1604 GCF_004022805.1 Mesorhizobium sp. M7A.F.Ca.CA.002.04.1.1
CGACGTTGATCCACGGCTGCGGCGTCGTGCGCCGCCCGGCCAGGCGCACGACATAGTGCCGTCCGTCGCCGTCGAAACCGCCAAAGCCGTTCCATTGGCTGAGTCCGCTGCCATCGGCGCTGACATTGGCCACCGCCTGCGAGGCAGGAGTATGCGTCGTGGGTGTCGGCGACGGCAATTCACGCGGAATCGGCAACGTTGCCAGAGCATCCCGCGCCTGCAGGGCCGCCGCCTCGGCGCGCTCGATCTGGTCGAAGATGGTGCCGTTGCGCGTGTGCAGGACGACGCGGGCGACGGCGAGCAGCGTCTTGTAGGTGGTCTCGTCCATAAGATCGCGGCGCACCGCGAAAATGTGCTGGCGCGGCCCGAGCTCCTTGCCGCGCAGACGGCTGTTTTCGCACAGCGTCTCGACCGCCCGCTGCAGGTCCTGGACATAGGAGGACGCCTGCTCGTTGACGACGACGAAGTCGATCATCATGCCGCGGGTGCGCATATATTCCTGGAACCGCAGCGCCTGGGCGACGATTTCGAGATCGGCGACATCGCCGATCCTGACCAGGAAGATCGGGAAATCGCCGGAAATGCTTGTCGGCCACAGGCTCGACTGCTTGCCCAGCCCCGAGGCGATGGATTCGGCGGGAAGACGCAGGAACGGATCCGGATAGATCAGATAGCGCGCCAGCTTCTGCACATTGGCGGCATCGGTCAGGCTGAGGCCCATATGGCGGGTCTGCACCTGGCTGCGGGTCCAGGCAAGCATGGCCTGGCGGGCAAAGCTCTCCGGATGGTCGAGGCGGGCGATGGCTTCGTCCAGTTCGGCACGGCCGGCGCCGACAACCGTCCAGAAGGTCAGCGATATCTTCTTGTTGGCCGGCACGCGCACCTGGCGGCGCAGCGAGGCGACGGGATCGAGCGTAAAGCCTGAGTGGCCGCCCAGCCTGGCGCCCGGGTCGAAAGCGGCTGCGTCGACGATGGTGCGGCCACGGCCGATGAAGGCGCGCCTGTCGGTCTCGGCCTCGGCGTCGCGCGCCGATCCGGACGGATCGGTGACGAAATGCACCATGGCGATATCGGGCTCGCTGGTCTCGCGCTTGCGCCGCGTGGCGAAGATCGCCGCGTTGTTCGCAGAGATTTCGGTTTCCACGAACATCTTCGAGAAGGCCGGATGCGCGTTGTCGGACGCCTCCAGGCCGAGCACCAGCTCGGCAAAGGAGGTCACTTCGATGTGACGGTCGGACGGACCGTCATTGTAGAGCGTGACCCGACGGCCCTCGCCATTGCCTTCCGAGATGACGATGCATTCGACCTCGGAGCGCAAGGTGCCCACCGATTTGACGAAGCTCGCCTTGTCGTCGGAGAACAAGGTCTGCGCCTTTTCCTCGGCGGCTCGCTTCGGTTCGGCTGTAGCCGACCACCAGTCGCCGGTGCCGGCGTCACGCAGGAAGATGTAGGAGCCGAGCCGGTCCTCGGTCGGATCCGGCTGCCAGCGGGTGACGGAGAGATCGCCCCAGCGGCTGTAGCCCGAGCCGGTCGCGCTGACCATCACCGAATAGCGGCCGTTCGACATGACGTTGGTCGACCGCAGCGACTGCAGCGGATTGAGC
>NZ_RZPL01000987.1:0-1595 GCF_004022805.1 Mesorhizobium sp. M7A.F.Ca.CA.002.04.1.1
GGCTTGGACTGGTGCTGCAATTGGTGCTGAACGGCATCAACATCGCGCTGTGCTTCCTGCTTGGGCTGGAACTTGGCTGGGGCGTCGCCGGCGTTGCCTGGGCGACCGTCACCGGTGAGTTCCTGGCCATGCTGCTCGGCCTGGCCATCGTGATCCGCCGGTTTCGCGCGGCCCCGCCCTTGCCGCGCCATCGCCTGCTCGACATGACCGCCTTCCTGCGCATGCTGTCGCTCAACCGCGACATCATGATCCGTTCGTTCTCGCTGCTCGCCGCCTTTGCATTGTTCACCCGCCAGGGCGCGCAGTTCGGCACGGTGACGCTGGCCGCCAACGCCGTGCTGATGAATTTCTTCCTCGTCGCCGGCTATTTCCTCGATGGCTTTGCCACCGCCGCCGAACAGCTGGCGGGCCGTGCCGTCGGCGCACGTGCCGCCGCACCGTTCCGCCAGGCCGTGCGGCTGACGCTGTTCTGGGGTTTCGGGCTGGCGGGAGCCGCGACGCTGGTAATGCTGTCTGGTGGCGCCAATCTGGTCGCTCTCGTGACGACATCGGAGGACGTCCGTTCGGTGGCCGACATCTACCTGCCATGGGCGGCATTCACGGCGCTGAGCGGTGTGCTGGCGTTCCAGATGGATGGCGTCTTCATCGGCGCGACCTGGTCCCGCGACATGCGCAACATGATGCTGCTGTCGTTCCTGGTTTTCGCGGCCGCGCTGCTGACCCTTGCGCCGGCCTTCGGCAACACTGGACTTTGGGCGGCGCTGCACGTCTTCCTGCTGGTGCGAGGCTTCAGCCTGCTGACGATCCTGCGGCTCAGGGTGCGGACGGCGTTTTAGACGGTGTCCCCCGGAAGGCCCTGCGCCGTCCAGGACACTGAGCGGCAGCTTCGCGATAGGAATTTTTTCTTGACTCGGTGACCTCAGCTGTGGTAGATTTTTGCCCATGGTGCTGATTTGCGCCAATGACCCGCCGCACTGGCGGGTTTTTTGTTTGATGCGCCGTCAGCCAACGCCCGGCGAAAGCTCCGAAGGAACCCTTTGACCCGAGTTCGTTGCACCATCTGCGAGCGGGCCGTCAGCCGCGACCTGCGCTCCTGAGAGCAGTTCAGAGTTGCCTGGACGCCCAGAAGTCGAGGCGGCTGTCGCGCAACTCGCAAATCGACTTCAGCCGTTCTTTTTCGACGAAACGGGCCATTCCGGAAAGAATACGGCCTGGCAGCGAAGGCCCGGCATAGATCATGCCGGTGTAGAGCTGCACCAGATCGGCACCCGCACGGATCTTGTCCAGCGCCGTATCGGCGGAATCGACGCCGCCGACGCCGACGATGGCAAGCTCCGGCCCGAGCAGTTTGCGCATCTTCGCCAGCACGATGGTCGAACGCTCGAACAGCGGCTTGCCGGAGAGCCCCCCGCTCTCGCGCGCGGTGTCGCCGCTGCGCAGTGGCGGTCGGGAGATGGTGGTGTTGGAGACGATGACGCCGTCCACCCGCTTTTCCGTGACTTCGGCGGCGATGTCCTCCAGCTCTGCCTCGACCAGATCCGGCGCGATCTTCAGGAACACCGGCGACTATGAGCGCGGCGTCGCCCGGTTTGCGC
>NZ_RZPL01000988.1:0-1593 GCF_004022805.1 Mesorhizobium sp. M7A.F.Ca.CA.002.04.1.1
CTCATGCGCCGCACGGCCGAGGACCTTGCCGAACCGGCGCTCGACGGCGCCCAGCCGTTCGGCAAGGTCCTCGGCCGTGCGGCGCATGAGGAAGTCCGCGCCGTCGACCGGACGGGCAAGCGCGCGCCGCTTGTGCGTCAGCCACAGAGAGGTATCCATTATTGGCTGCAACGGGCAGATCCTTTGTTTGTCCACGCTCCGAGATCGTTGATATAGTGGCGCGCAGGAGCAACCACGTGGCCGATCCGATGCCCAAGATCAAGTCTATCGGGATCACGAACCTGGCCCGGTCGGTTGTCGGCTGGCCGGCGCGGATGCTGTTTCCGCCGGTCTGCGCCGGTTGCCGCCGGCATGTCTCGCAACCGGGCGTGCTGTGCGGCGCCTGCTGGCCGAAGCTCAGGCTGCTGGAGCGGCCATGGTGCCCTGTCATGGGTACGCCGTTCACCCACCATATGGGCGAAGGCTTTCTGTCGGCCGAGGCGATTGCCGATCCGCCGCCTTTCGAGCGGGCGCGGGCGGCGGTCGCCTATTCCGGCGTTGCGCGCCAGATGGTGCAAGGGTTGAAATACCAGGATCGCACGGATCTGGCACCTTGGATGGCGCGCTGGATGATGCGTGCGGGTGCCGATCTCATCGCCGAGGCGGATGTGGTGGTGCCGGTGCCGCTGCACTGGCGGCGGTTTTTCAGGCGGCGCTTCAACCAGTCGGCGGAACTGGCAAGGGCGGTCTCGGCACTTAGCGGATTGCCCTTCGCCCCGTCGGCGGTGCGGCGCGTGAAACTCACCCGCCAGCAGGTCGGGCTGGAGCGCGGCGAACGCGAGGAGAATGTGCGGGCCGCGTTCCGGGTGCCTGCCGAGGCGGAAATCGAGATCGCCGGCCGCAGGGTGCTTTTGATCGACGATGTCTACACCACCGGCGCCACGGTGCGTTCCGACACCAAGGCGCTGAAAAGGGGAGGTGCGGCCGCCGTCGACGTGCTGACCTTTGCGCGTGTGTTGCCGGGGGACTTTCGGGCGGACGAGTCCGCGACTATATAAGTCGGCAACGAACAGCGGAAATTCGTCATGACCGATGTCACGATCTACACCCGCATGATGTGCGGCTATTGCACGGCAGCCAAGCGGCTGCTCGAGCGCAAGGGCGTCGCCTTTACCGAGCACGATGCCTCCTTCTCGCCGGAATTGCGCCAGGAGATGATCTCCCGGGCGCATGGCCGCACGACCTTTCCGCAGATTTTCATCGGCGATACGCATGTCGGCGGCTGTGACGACCTCCACGAGCTGGAGGCCGAAGGCCGGCTGGACAAATTGCTCGCCAACGGCGCGACGAATTGAGGGAATGACGATGGGTGTTTTCAAGGCCGCTGCGATCCAGATGCGTTCGGGCGAGAGCCCCGAGCGCAACGCCGTCGATCTCGAACGGCTGGTGCGTGAAGCAGCCAGCCTAGGTGCCACCTACATCCAGACGCCGGAAATGACCGGGGCGCTGATCCGCGACAAGGAAGCTCGCGCCGCATCGTTCACGTCGGAGGACAAGGACATCGTCGTCGCGACCGCGCGCAGGCTGGCCAAGGAGCTCGGCATCTTCCTGCAT
>NZ_RZPL01000989.1:0-1585 GCF_004022805.1 Mesorhizobium sp. M7A.F.Ca.CA.002.04.1.1
TGTGTGGGCTGGTCGGCAGCACGTTCAGGCTAAGGCCGTTGGAAGCCGCGAACTCTTCGGCGTCGCCTTCGACCAGCCGGATGTTACGCGCCTTCAGCATCTGATAGAATGGGGCCGGCAAAAGCGGTGAATGGACCAATGCGAGGTCGTCGGCCAGCGGGCTGATCACCGACATCAGATGCAGGCACGCTTCTTCGCCTTGCCACAGCGGAAGATCAAAGCCGTAGACGGAAACGCCCAGCGGCGTCAGCAGGTTGGAAACCTGCTGGATGCCTTCCTGGTTGGAGCGGACACCGCGCCCGATCACCAGCGTACGGGCATCGAGCCATACGCAATCACCGCCTTCGACCTGGCCAGGAACCTCGACGCGGCCCAGGATTGGAATGCCCAGCCTTCGGTAGGTTTCCTCATGCAGCGAGGGCTCCCTGGCGCGCAACGGCTTGCCCATGGACAGAATCAGCGCGCCGCGATCGGTCATCAGCGACGGGTCGTGCGTGAACACCGAGTCCGAAAGTCCATCCGCCGTGTCCTCGATCCATTCGATTTCGGCACCGGAAGCCGCCACCAGTTCAGCAAGGAGCGCGTGCTGCGATGCCGCTTTCGCCGGATTGAATCCGGGGCCATAGTGCCAGGCAGCCCTGTCGGCATTGCGCATGGCGTTGGCCGCCGACCGCATCAGCACGCGGCGCAGCGGCGCCGCCATGGACTGTGATCCGAAAGCGCTCATCGAAGTCCTTTTTCGCTGAAAAAAATCGAGAAAATTTCATGGAAGGCTATTTATACACTTGCACAACAAGCTCGCAAGTGCCGTAATAAGCAGGATTGACGGGCTCTCGCCGTTGGGTCCATGCTGAAGTCTGGAGCGGGGCAGTACAGCGTATATGTTAATTAGCCGGATACACGTTCGACGAACCGCAGCCGACCCGATAGAGGTCACCCGGTGAGCGTGGTGGAAGCTGCCGCAGTCCGATCCGGCAAGGCGCAGGACGGCGCCGCCGAAGCCATCCATGTCGAGAACCTGCACAAGAAGTTCGGTGAGCTGCATGTGCTGAAGGGCGTCTCGCTGTCGGCGCGCGACGGCGAGGTCATCGCCATCATCGGCGGCTCGGGCTCCGGCAAATCGACCCTGCTGCGCTGCATCAACTGCCTGGAAAACCCGACCAGCGGCATCATTCGCGTCAATGGCGAGGAGATCAAGCTCAAGGCCGACAGCCACGGCCACACCATTCCGGCCGACCGCAAGCAGATCGAGCGCATCCGCTCCAAGCTCGGCATGGTGTTCCAAAACTTCAACCTGTGGAGCCACATGACGCTGATCGAAAACGTCATCGAGGTTCCGGTGCATGTGCTTGGCGTCAAGCGCGATGTGGCGATCGGCGAGGCCGAGAGGCTGCTCGCCCGTGTCGGTCTGGCTGAAAAGCGCGACGTCTATCCGGCCTATCTGTCGGGCGGCCAGCAGCAGCGCGCCGCGATCGCCCGGGCGCTGGCCATCAATCCGCGCGTCATGCTGTTCGACGAGCCCACCTCCGCGCTCGATCCCGAACTGGTCGGCGAGGTGCTGAAGGTGATCGGCGACCTGGCGCGC
>NZ_RZPL01000098.1:0-11198 GCF_004022805.1 Mesorhizobium sp. M7A.F.Ca.CA.002.04.1.1
CGTCCATGGTGGTAGCCGCCGACATCGGCGAAAATTCCGGAGCAACCTTGCGCGACCCAAATATATTTGCTGCGTGGATTGTAGCCCCAGGTCCGGTTCAAAATACAAGGACTTCCAGAAGTCTGATGAATGAGTTGCGGCTTGCTCAGCGGGCCCGCCCAGCATTCGCCATACTGATAGTGCCTCGATTGGCATTCGACGGTCGATTGTGCGCGGGCATCAGAGATCATCCACGATGAGCCGAGCGCGAGCAAAGCAATGAACATGTAACGTAGCATGTGAACCCCTCCGGAGTGGTCAACGACCGGTTGCGTCGGTGTCATCGAAATGGAATTTCTTCCGCCAGGTGTCAGTCGTTGATCGCGGTGATCTTGATGGTGTTGCCGTCTCCGACGCCGGAGAACCAGACCTCGCCATCACCGATTGAGATGCCTTGCCAATTGGCGAACAGCGTCGGGTAGGTCTGCTTGAGGACGGTCTGTTTGACCTTGGCGGTAACGATCTTGTCGTAATCCGTCACGAAATGCGCGGCGTCGTTTATCTTGATCGCCTTGCCGCCGATCCGGGCGCGGAAGGGATAATCGATCATCGACGCGACGGTCTGCTTGTCGCCGGCACTGACAGCCTTCTGCAGCTTGTCGAAGAACTGCTGATAGGTTGTGTGACTGCCGAACAGCGCGTCAAGGGTCTGGTTTGTTTCAGCGGCGGTCTGCGCTGCCGCTGGACCCGCAACGGCGGTACTCAATAGCGCGGCGGAAACCAGCATGAATAGAGAGCGCCTCATCATAGGTCCTTTCACTCGGTCCGTTCAATTGCCAACCCATCAGCCTGGATTTGTCCTTCGGACGTTCGCGCCCTGACTGATGCCGACGGCGAACGGGAAGACGAATGGCATGCCGTCACTGACGAGAACTGACATATAGACGCGTCCATTGAATTTTTTTATTTCAATACACGCAAAAGGTGTAAAAAAGAATACCTAAACGTCGATTATGACGGACAGAGATGACGGTTAAGGTATCCAAAACCTTATTCGCGAGTGATATCGATACGAGCAGCGACGCCTATGTCTTAAATTCTCCCTCTATGACGCCATATGGATAGAAGCAGAAATCTGCCGTCACCTGTGCCACCGGCGTGGGTATTGTCCAACGGCATCCGACAGCAAGCGTTGGCCTGTGCCTGTTCAATTCGCTTCACTTCACGATGACCTTTGCTCCCTTCGGCACCAGACTGTAGAGTTCGATCACATCCTCGTTGAGCATGCGAATGCACCCTGAGGACGCTTCAGTTCCTATGGTCCAGGGCTCTGAGGTGCCGTGGATACGATAAAGCGTATCCACGCCGTTCTTGTACAGATAGAGAGCTCGCGCGCCGAGCGGATTGTGCGTGCCGGGCCTGATCATGCGCGGCAGGTCGGGCGACTGGTTACGCATGTCGTCAGTCGGATGCCATGCGGGCCACTCCGCCTTACGCCCTACGCTGGCAATGCCCGACCAACTGTAACCGCTAGCCCCGACGGCGACACCATAGCGCCGCGCCATCCCATTGAGGCGGTATAGATAGAGGAACCTCTGCCGTGTATCGATCAACACCGTACCGGCAGGCAAGCGTTCCGGGGGCGTCACATCGACAGGCAGAAAGCGTTGGTCAAACTTGCTGCGATCGACGATGAAGACCTCATGCGGCTCCCTCGCGTAAGCGGCTTTCACGCGAACTAACTCTGTAGCCGTATTCGGGCTACCTTTTCCATCCGCCAGGCAACCGACAAGGAGCGCCGCCAGCGCCAATACAAAGCCCGACCGCACGAACTGGCGGATGCATTCCGGTCTTTCGTCTCTGCTCGAAACCGACCCGTTAATCGAACGGCCAAATGCTAGCGATCCAACTGGAGGAATGCGCACAGGCCGCTTACTCTTGGCTAGCTTCATCTACTGGCGAACCTTTTTCCTGGGCCCGCAACTGGTCGATGTGGATCGGCCGCTTTAGAGTTCGCTTTACTCGGTGAGTGTCATCCGCGACCGATTTCCCCGTCGGCGAAACACCCTGCAGATAGTGCTTCTGCCACTTCATCTCCTTGGTAAGCTCGTCGTTCATCTGCAGGCCGGCCGAAAACCGTCGACGTTCGCTATTCCAAACCTTATGTTCTTTATGGAACTCAGGATCGTCCTCCATCGGACGAATGACCGGCTGCACCTGCTCGATAGCGACACTTGGCATCATGGTGATGAAACAGAATGGCTCGCCCTTGGCAAAAGTGACAGACCCAGGGCGGGTGAAGCGCCAATTCATGGTGAAACTGAACGGCAGCCAGTTGGTTTCCACCAAGCCGTCCAGCGGCGCGATTCCGTCCTTCATCCGGTTGGGAGAGCCGCGAGCCCACACCATCCAGCCCGGCTCGGTGCGAAACACGTAACCCGGATGAAAGGTTACTATGCCGTGCCCGAAGGTCGAGCTGATGAATCGGTGCGTGACGTTCGGTTCGTTTACATGGAAGGCGATGTCTTTTGTAGTGTTGTATCCGTTCCAAGTAACAGTCACATTTATGGGGTTCAACAATTCCCATCCGCTGGCATTGGCGATTGAAAGCGGCGTGCAGCGGTAGGCGAAATGCTGGTCGGTCGCATCCATCCAGTCTCGCGTCCCCTCCGCGGCGACAAGCTCAGGCGGGTTCGGAGCCTGGATCATGCAGTCAAGACGAGGGCCGGTCATACTCTCCGCTATCCTCAAACGATTCGATTCTAAGTTGCTGATCACGTCGCCAACCGTAGCGGCATGACCAGGATAGAAGGAGGCACTATGGGCCTGCCGGTCCGGTAGGTCCCTCCGGTCCCACCGGCCCCACCGGTCCGGCAGGTCCCTCCGGTCCCGCAGGTCCGGCAGGTCCGCTAGGTCCCTCCGCACCGGGCGCGCCGGGAGGTCCAGACGCGCCGGTATCGCCGGGCGCTCCAGGTGTCCCGTCCGATCCGGGCAGTCCGACAGGCCCAGCAGGTCCGCCAGGTCCCTCCGCGCCGGGCGCGCCGGGAGGTCCAGACGCGCCGGGCACTCCAGGCGTACCAGCCTCGCCGGGTGCGCCAGGCGCCCCCGGCTGTCCCCAAACATTGGTGGAAGGCGTCGGCAAGTTGCCAACGTCTTTTACGATGTGCGATGGAAGGAAGTCGCCACGATCACGCTGAATCAAGGAACGACCTGGCTTGTCGGCATAATAATCGTTCTGACCATCCGTGACCGCGCACTCGAAATTCTGGTCCGGATCCTTGCAGAAGACTGTCTTCGGGGCGCTTCGATCGCCATTGGTGCCGAAGTGGAATCTCAAACCGGCCATCGCAGAAAAATCGCCGCTTGAGGAGACGTCGCTGTTCGTCAGATCGAAGCTGAAATCACTGTAGATAGAAGTCGCTATCCCGCTTCCGAACTCGGTCAGGTACTCGGCGCCGCCAACAAGTTGCGTTCTACCACCAAAGGCGTCGCGATGACGCAGGCCGCCATTAACCTTGAAGTTATCCGTAGGATAGTACCCGACCCTGCCTTCGGCGAACGGGCTGACGTCCTCTTCAAGTGAATTCCATTCTATACCGGCAAGTCCCTCAAGCGTGACCCGGCCCAGATAGTACTGGCCTTCAACGCCGAGCTTGCCTTCGACATAACCGTTTTCAAGAACTCCACCATCATCGTAACCACCTCCGCCGTGAAGGTAGCTTCCATACAGACCCAGCGCCCCAACTTTCGGATCACGGCGGAACAGATGCGCGGCGGCACCTGTGAAGTTACTGTTTGGCGTCACGCCACCAATCGCATCGACCTGGAAGCCGTATTTTTCACCGAGCGGGAGCGCCACGGAACCGTCGGTAAAGGCATACGGGTCGTTACCGTTGGTTCCCGCGCCGAATCCGACACGCACATTGGGCGCGGCAACGGCACGAGTGTCGGATTGCGGATTTGACAGGTACATGCGCCTCTCAACCGAGGATAGCGCAGCCATCTCGCGACTCTGGGCCACCGAACCCCTGAGGGTGGCCAGTTCTTCTTTAACCTGAGCAGTCTCGGCGTAGGCGGCCTCAAGTTTGCGCGCCATCTGCTTCTGATTTCGCTGCAGGTCCAAAATCATCTGATAGAGTTGTTCGTTGCTTGGCGCCCCGGCTAGCGCGGGGGTAATCGCGACATAGATGGATGCGAACGTTAGAATAGAACAACTGGCAAATAAAATTCTCTTATGCTGCCGCATCCCGCACCCCTTCTGCGCACCGCCGCCCTCGTTATCTACCTCGCCATGCGCACGATACATTCCTATTCGATTATGCATAGAATGCGAGCCATCTAACGAATGCGGATTTATCCAACCCTTTCCTTGAAGTAATTAATCTCGCGATTATTCACAATCGCAGTAACTGTCATATCCTTACACTTACTGTCAGTCGCTTGAGGATGCTTCTCGAATTCCTTCCCTGTCATCTTCCAAATTGATGAGATCGGCAATCTTCTCTCTGGACAGGGTCGGCACGATCATTCTAATCGGGGAAGGCGAAGCCTGACCCGCGAATTGCGTGCAAGGGGAGAAGCATGTCGGATTTCTTGGCTCTTCGACGCAGCCGGCTCACGATGGTGTCCAGGTGGGCATAGTTGAAGTCATAGATGTCTGCGCCCATGGCTTCGACGAGCGCGCGGCGATCGACGGTCTTGCCACGCTCACTGAACAAGCGTTCCAAAAAGTGCCGTTCCGAGGTGGTCAAGCGAAGGCGATGGCCCATGCCGTCGGTAAGCACCCAGCCGCCTTCCTCGAGGGCCCATCGTGGGGCCGGAGACGACGAAGGGGCGCGGCGCCTGTTGAGACGTTCATTGACCGCCATCACCGTGGCAGCAAGCTCCCGAACATCAATGGGTTTGACGAGGTAAGCGTCAGCGCCCGCTTCAAGACCATTGAGCCGGTCGTCGATGGAACTCCGGGCCGTCGCCATGACGATCCCGACCGATTGTAAGGCCCGCAAATGGGTAGCTATGGAAAGGCCGTCTTCGCCCTCCAGGCCAATGTCGAGAATGACGATTTCAGCCGGCTTGGCGGCACAGGCTCGGTAGAGGGCGGCAGCATTGTGGAATCCATGTACGTTCAGGCCCAATCTGGATAGTCCGAAGACCATCTCCTCGCGGAAATCCCTGTCGTCATCGACAAGATAAACAAGGGGGGAGATCACGATAACGCCATGCTTGTAGCCTTCTCCGATCATCTACGGACCCCATGCAGCAATCTGATACCATTCGATTTCATTTATTCGCCGCATTGTCTATATTGTTTGTGTGTCTTGTTTATCATAGAGTCTGGGCTAATAAGTCTCTTCCACATGGGATACGCATCCGAAATTCTGAGGTCTCTAGAGCCGAAAACCATACACCTCATTTGGGGTATTATCGTTTGCTTATACAGTATAGTGCTGATATTATTTTTATCTAGACTGTTTGATTTTCACCGCCAATTGATCTGGGCGTGGCGCATCTCCCAGGGCGTTGTACTGCTCAATGGCATCGCCTTGGCTTTTGCGATTGTGGGACGCTACGGCGACGTCGGGTTTTTCGTATCGCGACTGCAGCAGCTGTCTCTCATCTTCATTTCGCTGCTGGTGCTCTATCTGCTCATTGTGCGGCGACGGTATCAATATCTGCTGTCGGCGATTGCATTTTTGAGCGTAATCTCTGTCATGCTGGTGATGCAGATGATGTATACTGGGGCCAACCCGTTCCAACTGGATGGCTCTTTGTCCAGATTCTTGGCCGGCGGGACCGTGATTCACCTGGCGTTGCTCAGCGCGGCCGTCGCGAAGAGAACGCGGCTTGCCGAGCGCAGCTTGAGCGAGGAAAAGGACCGCGTCATCGCAGTGTCGCGCTTGGCCGAGCAGGAGCTGACTATCAAGGTGCGCGAAAGGACCGCTGAGCTTGGGGAAAGAAACACCTCGCTCATGGTGGAAGTGGATCGACGTCACCTGCTTGAACTCAAGCTCAGGCAGGCTCTGGACACCGCCAACGATGCTCTGGCTCAGCAGCGGGACTTTGTGGCCTTGGTATCTCATGAGTTTCGCGGCCCGTTGGCCGTCATCTCTGCCGCCGCCGACAATCTGTCATCTTCTGCAGGTGAAAGCGCCGACAATATCAAGTTGCGCACCACAAGGATCCGCCAGACCGTCAAAAGGATGTCATCGCTGATTGAAAACGTCCTAGCCTTCGACCGGCTCAATGGCGGGCACGAAACTCTTCCCAGGATCAAGATGTTCGACCTGAATGAGGTTTTGCGCGCCGCCGAAGCGGGATTGGATGATGCTGCGGCCGGACGTGTTAGCTTCACTCACGGCGATGAAGTGATTGTGAAAGGTGACCGCAACCTGCTGGAGATTGTGATACAAAATCTGATCCAGAACGCCCTGAAATACTCATCGGTGACCAGCTCTGTGACGATCCGGCTGTCGACTGAGCAGGGCGTGGCGTTTGTACACGTGGCGGATCAGGGCTCTGGCGTAGCGCCCGACGACCACGAGTTCATATTCATGAGGTACTATCGCGCCGCGGGCCAACTGGTAAACGGCTCCGGTTTAGGGCTCTACATTTCACGCGAGATCGCCCGGCAGCATGGCGGCGGTCTCATACTGGCCGCCAGCGACGTCAACGGGTCGACATTCCGCCTCTCACTGCCCGTCGAGCGGAACTGGCCTGCCCCTGAAAAGTGATCCCCCTGACATATGGCCTTTGGGCCGAACCAGGACTGAAGAAAATGGCCGGAAAGAGACACAGTTGCGGCCGCTCATTGTCTACCGTTAACCTCCGGCAAATCTTGCGGATCTGGTAGAGAGGCGGCGATAGAGCCGCTCGAGCCGGGACACTCTGGCCTTCGCGGAGGCCGTAAAGCTTCGGCGATGGGCAGGCCCATTCGGCATCTCCGCACATCGCTTCTGTCCGCAAGCGCAGCCATGCCGCCGTGAATTTACCAGCCGGTTTAGCCCAAATGGGGAAGAGGCCCGGCCCACGATCTCGTAACGGTTGGTTCGCCGAACCCAGTTAGGAGACCACGATGCGCAAAGCCTCTCTCGCCATCGCAGCTTTCTTCAGCCTTGCCACTGTTGCATCGGCATGCGTGTCGATGGACGGCAACGTCGTCGTGAACAACTGCAATTATCGCGTCATGGGAAATTACAAAGGCTCGGATGGCAGTTGGGGTGGCTTCGGACCCATCCGCGCGGGCGGTCGTGAGGCAACTTTCAAAAGACGCGATGCCGGCTGGGACATCAGCTATTGCAACTACGATTCCTGGGTGGCAGGCACATGTCGGCCGAAGGATCCCAGGCAGATGTAAGCTTTCAAGCATGTCACTTCGCGCGCTTGGCTCTTTGCCGACGATGTGGCCGGCATCGAACGCCTGCCACTCTGTCGGCGCACGATAAATCCGTTACTGCTCCTTCTTGAACAGGTCCTGGAAGATCAGCTGGCCCCAAGTGCGGCCGCGTGCGTGCACCAGCGTGCCGCCCTCGTTGAGCTTCCCCAGCTTGACCGGTGCGAACCCGAGTTGTCTGGCCAAGGCCGCCACGGGAGCGATCGCGTCCTCGTCGTCGCTCGACAGAAAGACGACCCGGTGCCCGCCCTCGACGATCGGATCGGCAGCCAGGGTGGCCGCAATCAGGTGATTGAAGCCTTTGACGAGCTTGGCGCCGGTGAACGCCTTCGCGACGAAGGCGGAGGACGGCAGACCGTCCAGCTCTTCGGGGACTGGAAACACGTTCGTCGCGTCGATGATCGTCTTGCCTTCCCAGCTTGGCAGCGCCTTCGCGACATCCGGGTGCGATTCAAAGCGGACAGCCAAAAAGATGATGTCCGCCTTGACGGCGTCCGCCAGTGTTTTCGGGATGATCGTGGGTCCGATCGCGGCCGCGTCGGATGCAAAGCTTTCCGGGTCGCGCGTGGTTGCCACGGACACTTCGAGGCCCTTGCGGGCAAATGCCTTGGCAAGAGCCTGGCCGATCTTGCCGAAGCCGATAATTGCGTAGCTCATGTATACTCTCCTTCAGTTTACCAGGCCCTGCGGGCTCGGGATATCGAATGGAATGAACGGCGGGGCGTAGCGGGTCAGATTTGCGCCAAGCCCCCGTCGACGGCGACCTCGCTGGCAGTCATGAAGCTGCTGTCGGGCGACGCGAGAAACGCAGCCGCCGCCCCGATCTCCGCTGGATCGGCCATACGCTGAAGCGGATTCATCGAGGCGAAGACCTTCAAGCCCTCCTCGCCTATCGCTGCCTTCGCGAGTTCGGTCGCCGTCGGCCCGGGCGACAGCACGTTTACCCGGATGCCGGTGCCTTTCAAGTCTTCCGCCCAGGTCCGCGCGAGGTTGCGCACGGCCGCCTTGCTCGCGCTATAGACGCTGAATGCGGGCGCGCCCGTGGTGCCGGCGCTCGATCCGGTCAGGATAATCGAACCGCCCTCGCCCATCAGCGGCAGCGCCTTCTGGACCGTGAAGATCGTACCCTTCACATTGGTGTTGAAGGTCTCGTCAATGTGCCCGGCGGTGAGCTTGCCGAGCGGAAGCAGGCTTCCCACCCCGGCGTTGGCGAAGATGATGTCGAGGGCTCCGCGCTCGGCCTTCACCGCCGCGTAGAGCCGATCGAGGTCGGCCTCATCCGAGACCGAGCCCTTCACCGCGCGGGCATTGGGCCCGAGCTCGGCCACAGCGGCGTCTAGCGCTTCCTGCCGGCGGCCGAAGATGAAGACGAAGGCGCCCTCCTCGATGAAGCGCTTTGCAGCGGCGAGGCCGATGCCGGTGGCACCACCCGTTATAACCGCAACCTTACCATCCAGTTTTCCCATGACTTAATCCTTCCAGGCTCTGTCTTTGGTCGTTCGGGGACGCCCCGAGAACCTCTAGATGGGCCCGCCGGGGTCGCGCGGTGAGTGCGGAAGCGCGCACATCGGTGGTGCAGAATCGATCCGCTTTCAGGATTGACGCCAGCCCGCGACGATCCGTGTCCGCCGTTCGGAATAGCGTCGCCCTTGTCGACACAAGCCACGATATCCCGCCCCTACTGCTGTAGGATGTGTTAGATACGGGCTTTGGAAGGCGCACCGCGCGGTGCCGGATTGCACCATGATCGACTGGGATGACGTTCGCTACTTTCTAGCCGTCGCACGCGGAGGCTCGGTGCGGGCTGCCGGCGCGCAGCTCGGGGTGAATCACTCGACCGTGCTGCGACGCATCGCACAGCTTGAGGAACGCCTCGGGGCGCAAATGTTCGAAAAGCGGCCTTCGGGCTACCGCCTGACCGCTGCGGGCGAGGAGGTCCTCGAGCTCGCGAACCAGATGGAAGCGTCGTCGCACCAGCTGGAGACGCGCGTCTTCGGGCGCGACCAGAGCGTACGCGGACTTCTGCGGGTGACGCTGGCACCGCCCCTCGCGACGCACCTGCTCATGCCGGACTTCGCCGATTTCGCGCACCTGCATCCAGACATCGAGATGGAAATCTTGTCGTCCGGCGAGCTGGCAAATCTGACCAACCGAGAGGCCGACGTGGCGATCCGCGTCGTCTACGACCGCAAAAACCTGCCGCTCAATCTTCACGGACTGAAGGGAGCGGAGGTGTTTGGCGGCGTCTACATGTCCCGCGATCGCCTGGCCGCGTGGCGTGCGGGCGCACCTGATCCCATCCGGTGGATCGTCATAAGCGTTCATGGAATTCCAGAGTGGGCCAGCGCGGGTGAGGTTGGCACCACGGGAGTTCCATTCAGGATCACGGACGCCGAGGCGCAGATCGTTGCCGTACGGCAAGGTCTCGGGATCACGACACTGCCGTGCTTCGTCGGAGATGCCGACCCCCTGCTGGTGAGGGTGCCGGGCACCGACCTGCACCTGTACGGAACGCTCTGGCTTCTCACGCATGGGGAGACACGCAAGACGAAGCGCGTGCGGCTCTTCACTGAGTTCGTATCCCGCAGGCTCGCCGCCTACGCTCCGCTTCTCGCGGGACTGTCCACATCGCGCGACTGACGCCCGGCGGGTCGCCCGCGACGCTTGCAGTGGATAGGTGCCTGCAAGCGGACAGCGGCATCTATTGCGGTTGCAAATGCTCGGCCATGAAGTCGATGCACGCCTCAGTCTGGGCCTGATCTGTCGACCGGCCGGCCAGAAAACGTTGAACTAATCGGTCCCTGGGGGGCATGGGCGGTGGAGGAATGGGCGGCGGCGGCACAGGAGGTTTCGGAACGGATGCCTTCTCCGAAGATCCCTCTGCTTCACGGCGCGTGACCAGTCGCTGATCTGACCTCAGGCCGCCTCACCCGACCGGTGCTCGGCAATCGCACTCAGAAAAACCTGGCCGAATTCCTTGAGCTTTGCCGCCCCAACCCCATTCACTTCGGCGAAGGCGTCGAGGTCGTGCGGGCGGCGCTCGGCCATGTCGATCAGCGTACGATCCGAGAACACCACATAGGCCGGCACCTGGCGCTCCTTGGCGAGCCGCAGGCGCAAGGATTTGAGCGCGGCCAGTAGCCCGGTGTCCACAGCCGACTGCCCGAGATCCTGCCCCGAGCGCATCTTGCCGCGCAAGGCGCGGCTGCGTACCTCGACACGATAATGGAACGGCACCTCGCCACGGCCAAGCGCATGACCCTTTTCGGCGATGGCGAGGCCGCCATGGCCGGCCGGATCCGGCATCAGGAACCCGCCGGCGACGAGTTGCCGGATCAGCGATAGCCAGAAATCCTTCTTGTGCGCCAGACCACTGCCGAAACTCGTGAGCCTCTGGTGGTTCCTGGCAAGCACCTTCTCGGTTTCATGGCCGAGCAGGATGTCGATGACATGACCGGCACCGAAACGCTCACCGCTCTGGGCGATCGCCGTCAGGATGATCCGAGCCTCGGCTCCGCCATCGGCGCGCGGTGCCTGGTCGAGGCAGGTGTCGCAATTGCCGCAGGGCTGCGCTTCCTCGCCGAAATAGCCGAGCAGCACCTGGCGGCGGCACTGCGCCGTCTCGCAATAGCCTATCAGCGTGTCGAGCCGGCCATGCGAGCGCCTCTTGTGCTCGGGCGGCGCATCCTCGTCGTCGATGAACAACCTGCGCATGCGGATATCGCCCAGGCCGAACAGCATATGCGCCTCGGCGTCCCGCCCATCGCGGCCGGCGCGGCCTATCTCCTGGTAGTAGGCCTCCAGGCTGCCCGGCATGTCGGTGTGGAAG
>NZ_RZPL01000990.1:0-1585 GCF_004022805.1 Mesorhizobium sp. M7A.F.Ca.CA.002.04.1.1
CGATAAAGAGTGCGCCTTGCCTGGCCTTGGGCGCGATGTCTTCGTAGACGGAGAGGACATGCTTGCCTGCAGGCAGCATGGTGATCACCACGTCGGCATCCTTCACCGCGGCCAAGGCATTCGCCATAATCGTCACGCCATGTTCCTTGGCGACGGTGAGGTTTTCCGGAACGAGGTCGAAACCGTTCACCGCATGCCCGGCCTTGACCAGATTGGCGGCCATTGGATTGCCCATATTGCCGAGGCCGATGAAGGCGATCGTCGTCATTGTCTGTCTCCCAGAGTTGCTGGCTTCAACGGCCAATCAGCGCGCGAGCGATGATGACGCGCATGATCTCGTTGGTGCCTTCGAGGATCTGGTGCACGCGCAGGTCCCGCACCAGTTTCTCGATGCCGTAGTCGTGCAGGTAGCCGTAGCCGCCGAGCAGCTGCAGTGCGTCATTGGCGACATTGAAGCCGGTGTCGGTGACGAAGCGCTTGGCCATCGCCGACCATTTGCCAGCATCCGGCGCCTTGCGGTCGAGCTTCGAGGCGGCGGCATAAAGGAAGATACGCGCCGCCTGCAGCTCGGTCTCCATGTCGGCCAGCCTGAATTGCAGCGCCTGGAATTGATTGATCTTCGAGCCGAAAGCCTTGCGCTCGGCGGTGTAGGACAGCGCCTTGTCGAGCGCCGACTGCGCGCCGCCCAGCGAACAGGCGGCGATGTTCAGCCGGCCGCCGTCGAGCCCGGCCATGGCGATGCCGAAGCCAGCGCCTTCGTCGGACAGAAGGTTCTCCGCCGGCACCTTGCAATCCTCGAAGATGACCTGGCGGGTCGACTGCATGTGCCAGCCCATCTTGTGCTCGTTTGCCCCAAAGGAGAGGCCCGGCGCATCTCTGGGCACGACGATGGTGGAAATGCCTTTCGGCCCGTCCGCGCCGGTGCGCACCATGACGGCATAGACATCGCTGTCGCCGGCGCCGGAGATGAACTGTTTGGTGCCGTTGAGCACATAGTCGCCGCCGCTCTTCACCGCACGGGTCTTGAGCGCCGCGGCATCGGAGCCGGAGCCTGGCTCGGTCAGGCAGTAGCTGGCCAGCCATTCCATCGAAGTGAGCTTGGGCAGGAAGCGCTGGCGCTGTTCGTCATTGCCGAAACGGTCGATCATCGAGGCCACCATGTTGTGGATCGAGATGAAGGACGAAAAGGCCGGATCGGCGTGCGACAGCGCCTCAAAGATCAGCACGGCGTCGAGCCGGCCAAGTGCCGAGCCACCGACATCGTCCCTGATATAGATGCCGCCGAGCCCGAGCGGACCGGTCTCGCGGATCACGTCGGCCGGGAAATGCTTGTTGCGGTCCCAATCGAGCGCATTCGGTGCGACACGGTCGGCGGCGAAGGCCTGCGCCATCTCCTGGATGGCGCGCTGCTCCTCGTTGAGTTCGAATTGGCTGGTGCTCGCATCGACCGCGGCGTCCATGGCGTGCTCCCTGTGTGCTGGCCAGCTAGCTCGCTGGCCTGTTGTTTTTGGCTTTGCGCGCGCACCAATCTAGACCAATGATGCCGCCGCGCAACCCGATCCCCTGCGGAGCGGCTGTGCATCAA
>NZ_RZPL01000991.1:0-1575 GCF_004022805.1 Mesorhizobium sp. M7A.F.Ca.CA.002.04.1.1
GCTGGCAACGATCCGCGGCGCCGACCGCATCGTCGTCGTCTCGGAGTCGGGCGTCGTCGAGCAGGGGTCGCACAGCGAACTGATCCGTGCCGGCGGCATCTATCGACGCCTGCACGACGCCCAGCATCTGGTGTCATCGCGTTGATCCACTATGGTAGCGGCCAAGCAGGGAGCCCCCGGATGATCAAGGCAACGCCCTTCGACTTTCCCTTTGACGGCAGGCTGGTGGCCGAAAACACCGCGCTGATCGTCATCGACCTGCAGCAGGATTTCCTGTCGACGACGGGCTACTTCGCCAGGCAGGGCTATGACCCGTCGCCTCTGAGGGCGATCCTGCCGACGGTGAGCCGGCTGATCGCGGCCGCGCGCAGGGCCGGCGTCAGGGTCATCCATACCAGGCAGGGCTATAGGGCCGACATGGCCGATATGACGCCTTACGAAAAATGGCGCCGCAAGCGCTCCGGTCTCGACGGCACCGATATCCTGCTGCGCTCGGGCACGGGGTTCCAGATCGTTCCGGAGATCGACGTGGCACCGCACGACATCATCGTCGACAAGACCTGCAACAGCGCCTTCACCTATACGGATTTCGAGCTTGTGCTCCGCGCGCAAGGCATCACGCATCTCATGTTTTCCGGATGCACGACGGATGTCTGCGTCCACACCACGCTGCGCGAAGCCTGCGACCGCAAGTTTCAATGCCTGACGATTTCCGACGCCTGCGCCAGCGGCGACAAACAAGCCCACGAGGCCGCGCTTCATATGGTGACGGTCGAAGATGGCGTCTTCGGCGCGCTGGCGGATTCGGGCGCTGTCATTGAAGGCCTGTCGCGGCTTGGCGACAGGCCCGAGGCAACAAAAGGCTGAAGGACTTCAGCCCGTTGCGCGCGTCTCCAATCCTGCACGAGACGCATATGCTCCAGGCTGGAATGCCTCGTGTTCGCGACGCGCCAGCGAATTGCGCAGCAGGGCGATCGTTTCCCGGCCGAGCGTTGCGATCTCGCGTGGCGTGTCGACGCCGACAATCATGAATTCATCGATCCCGAGGGCTGCATAGGCAAGCAGCGACAGGGCGGCCTGGGCTGGCGGCCCGGCAACATCGACCGCCTTGTGGCCGGAGGCGGAAGCACCCTGGTGAATCCCGACCGGAAGCGCGAAGCGCAGCTTGCCGGCCCGGCCATGTTCGGCGGCGGAGCGACGCACCCGCTCCATCAATTGCCGGATCTCGTCGATCGAGCCCGGCGCCAGTTCAAAGACATCGGCATGCCGGCCGGCCACCTTGAGCGCCGTTCCGGACTGCCCGCCCATGCGGATGACCAGGTCGGCGCCGTGCGGTCCCTTGCGCGGCACGTAGCCGCCCTTGATGCTGTAGAACGTTCCTTCGTGGTCGAAGGGCCGGTCGTTCGACCACAGCCGCTTCAGCAGCACCAGATATTCGTCTATTCGCTGCCAGATGACGGTGTGCCCGACCGGCCGTGTTTCGGCGTCGGCATCGCTCAGCGGCTCGCTGATCATTCTCAGCGCCAGGCGTCCGCCGCTTTGCCTGTCGATCGACGCCAGTTGTCGGGCCGCCAC
>NZ_RZPL01000992.1:0-1566 GCF_004022805.1 Mesorhizobium sp. M7A.F.Ca.CA.002.04.1.1
GGCCAGGCCAATGCCCGATGTGGAGCCGGTGATGACTGCGTGTTTTCTGGCGGCCAAGGTCGAAATCCTCTGGTTGCGGCAAGAGCGATCTTATGTTGCAGTGCAGCATATATGCTCAATGCGACGCAATAACAGCGGCCAGAATTTTTCGACGAGATGAAATTTTCGTCATGAGCGGCCACACGGCCGCTCACCAGGAGGATCCTGATCGGATCGGAGTCGCTCGCCAGGCGCCGAAAGACCTCAGGCGACCAGGTCCGGCACCGGCCCGACATAGCGCGACTGCGGTCGGATCAGCCGTCCAGTCGTCTGCTGTTCACGCGCATGCGCGATCCAGCCGGCCACGCGCCCGGCGGCAAAGACATTGCTGAAAGCTTGCGGCGGAAAGCCCGCCGCTTGCAGCACCAGCGCGGTGTAGAACTCGACATTGGTCTGCAGCGAACGCTGCGGCTTGGCGATCCTAAGCACCTCGAGCGCCGTTTGCTCGACGGTCTCCGCAAAGGCCAGCCGGCGACCGGTTTCGCCCTCGCCGCCGAGTTGCCGCACGACGGCCTTCAGCACATCGGCGCGCGGATCGCGCACACGGTAGATGCGATGGCCGAACCCCATGATGCGCCTGCCCTGCGCGATCTCGTTGCGCAGCCAGCCGGCGGCATCGCCATGCGCCTGGATCGCATCCAGCATCTCGATGACGGGGCCAGGCGCGCCACCATGCAGCGGCCCTTTGAGCGCGCCAAGCCCGGCCAGCACAGAGGATGTCAGGCCGGCCTGCGTGGAGGCGACCACGCGCGTCGCAAAGGTCGATGCGTTGAGGCCGTGGTCGCAGACGGTCACCAGATAGGTGTCGAGCGCTTTTGTGAGCGCCGGCGAGGCGACGCGGCCGCCCAGCATCCTCAGCATGTCGGCGGCATGATCGGTGCGGCTGTCCGGCGCGATCGGCTGCTCGCCGCGCCGCAGGCGCAGCAGCGCCGGCGTCAGCACGGCGGGCGCCGCGATCAGCAGCAAGGCGTCGGTCAAGGTCTCGCCATCCGGCAGCTGCGCCATGCCGGCGCGCATGGCGCTGTAGACATCGAGCGGCGCCAGCAAAGGCAGCGAGGGCAAGAGCCGTTCGAACACGTCCGCACGCGCCTGTCCCAGCGCCCGCGTCAGTTGCGCATCATCGGGAAGGTCGTTGAAGAAGCCGTCGAGCAGCAGCCTAACCACCTGGGCATAGTTCCAACGGCCGGCCAGTTCCGGCAGCGAATGACCTCGGATCGTCAGACGGCCGCCAAGACCATCCACATCGGAAAGCACGGTTTCCGCCGCCACCACATCATCGAGCCCATTCGCCATAGCCTGTCTCCTTGAAGCATTTCCGGATCGGAGATAGAGATGGGCAACGTTTCCATCAATCTTGATCAATATAATCAATATCAGGGCTCGATATGTCCGAGTGGTTGTCCCGGGAAGAGGCGCTGGAGAGACTCAAGGTGCGGGCGCAGACGCTGTACGCCTATGTCAGCCGTGGGCGCATCGGCATGCGGCCCAACCGCGCCGATCCGCGCCGCAGCCAGTACCGCGCCGACG
>NZ_RZPL01000993.1:0-1563 GCF_004022805.1 Mesorhizobium sp. M7A.F.Ca.CA.002.04.1.1
GTTCATCAGCACGTCGAGCTGCGCCGGCTTCAAATCGAGCGGCGCAAGTTTCACCGCCAGCGTGCGCTCCAGCACATGGCAGGCGCGCGCCACCGCGACCCCGTTGCGGAAACGCGGGTTGTCCCAAGGCAGCTCTTGTTTATTGTTCATCTTTGAACTATTATGTTCATGCTTGAACGTATGGATGGATTCTCACTATGGCATCATTCGGGCTGAAGGTCATCCGGGGCGTGTTCGGTGCGGCAGAGCGTGTCGCGCCGCGGCTCAGCGGACGCGCGGCGTTCGAATTGTTCTGCCGCACCCCGAATGTCAAGGCGCTCAGCGATGGCGAGCGCCGCGCTGTCGAGCGTGCGACGGGGTTCATGACCGAGGCGCGTCATCACCGGCTGAAGACCGCGACCGGCTGCGTCATGGTGCACGAGTTCCGGCCCGAGCCGGGCAGGGCGGCCGTCGGCACGGTGCTCGTCGTCCATGGCTGGCGCTCGCGCACCGAATATATGCGCGCCTTGATCGAAGGCTATCGCGCCGCCGGCTACAGGGTCGTTTCGCTCGACCTGCCTGGCCACGGCCAGTCGCAGGGCCGGCGCCTGAACATGGTCAATGCGGTGGATGCGGTGCGGGTTGCCGGCGAATGGTTCGGCCCGTTCGCGGCGGCGGTTGGCCATTCCTTCGGCGGCGCCGTCGCCGCCAATGCCATCGCCGGTTCGGTCAAGAACATCCCGCCGCTGGCGGCGGGACGCCTGGTGCTGATCGCGGCGCCAAGTTCCCTGCCGGCGATCTTTGCCGACTTCAGTCATATGTTGAATGTCGGCCCGCGCTCGCAAGCCGCCATGGCGGACCGGGTCGAGCATCTTTCCGGCCGGCCGCTGCACGAATTCACCGGCGACCGCCAGCTCGCCCAGGCACCGGTGCCGACCCTGGTCATCCACGCGCCGGACGACCGCGAAGTCTCGGCCGATCACGCAAGGCGCTATGCCGGTGCCGGCGGCCATGTGCGGCTCTACTGGGCCGACGGGCTTGGCCATCGCCGCATTCTTGCCGACAAGGGCGTGGTCGAACGCGCGGTCGGCTTCGTGACGCATCGCGAGCCATTGCTGCTGCATTGAGCGGCGGTCGAGATTATTTCTTCTGCTCGCCGGGTTCGACCGGCAGTCCGGCGGCCTTCCAGGCGGTGTAGCCGCCGAGGATGTGCTTGACCGGCGAAAGCCCCATGTCCTGCGCCGTCTTTGTGGCCAGGGCAGAGCGCCAGCCGCCGGCGCAGAAGAACACGAAGCTCTTTCCCGAGGCGAAGAACGGCTTGTGGTAAGGGCTTTCGGGGTCGATCCAGAATTCCAGCATGCCGCGCGTGACATGCTTGGCGCCCGGAATCCGGCCGTCGCGTTCCACTTCGCGTGGATCGCGCAGATCGACGAAGATGGTGTCTTCATCGTCGAGCAGCCCGGCCGCTTCCTCCGGCGAAACCACCTCGATCACGGCATTCGCCTCGTCCAGCAGCTCGCGATAACCCTTTTTCACGCTCTCGTCCCTCCCGGCCTTGCTGGCGGATTTCGAGCACACCAGCCG
>NZ_RZPL01000994.1:0-1560 GCF_004022805.1 Mesorhizobium sp. M7A.F.Ca.CA.002.04.1.1
ACGCAGCGGTGTGAGACGGGCATGCTTGTGGATGTTCATTCGGACCCTCCGATGGATGCTGAAGCGTGGTAACTCCAGTCTCCTCGGTCCGGTCCGAATGGACAACCTCTCGAAAGCTCACACCTAGAACTCCTCTTGAAAGCGTATCTAGCTTCAAAGGGCGTGTCGAAACGCGGTCTCCGGCTCGGCTTCGGTCACAAGATCGAGGACATTTACGAAGCCGCAGTGGCCCTAGGAATGCCGCCGATTGGGAACGTGAAGATGATTGCCAACAACCTTGACCTGATGAATTCTCAGCAAGATTTTAGGTACCCGTCGGGGTACAAGCTGAATGTCCCGCCGCCGAGCTTCTGCCGAGAAACGTATAACGCTCTCCACACAGCGATCGAGCCGAGGATCCCCACCGAGGTACTGAAAGCCAACCTCAAATTTCATTGGGATTTTCGGGGGAAGACTGTCATTTGGAAGGACGAATAGCCCGAGGATGATCTTCCCCATCTACGTTGGCGTTCTTATGGCGCTGCTGTCAGCATCCGCCATTGGCGGTGGCGGCAAGGCGATCTTGTTGGGATGGCCGCCTCGCTGACAATGGCCGGGATGGGCACTCGCCGGCTGGCTAGGTTCTTAGCAGGCCATAGCCGGCTGTCTGGTGGAGATCGTCTTTCAGGGCTTTGATCGTCTGTGAAAGGTCGCGAACCTTGTCCATCAGCGTCTGAATGGTCGCCCCGATGGGCTGGATCTTAACGCCTCAATCGTCGCGAGAAGCTCAAGGTAGACGTGGTTCAATTGAACTTTCTCCCTTCGAGAGCTCTCAATGGTGATCGACATGTGCGACCAGGCTCGATCAATTGCCTGTTCGCTTATCCTTCATCGACAAGCGGACGCGTGCCGCCACCTCCCTTCCGTCACGCGAAGGACCCAGCCGGCGAGACCAGACGGCGTGCGTGGCGCAATCTTCTATGTGACGAGCGGCGAGATCGCGTGTGTCCCGCCGTGATGGGATCATCTATTCGTCGAGCGCGGCGCTGGCGCCATCATCGTCGATATCTGCAAACCCTGGGATGATCCAGCAGCTTCTCCTTCGACAGCAGCCCGGCGTCCTCGAGCGCCTCGAAATCCGGCAGCTGGCGCAGCGTGTCGAGCCCGAACTGCGACAGAAAAGTTTTGGTCGTCACATAGGTGTAGGGCGCGCCCGGCTGCGGGCTGCGCGGCCCCGAGGCGACCAGCTGCTCAGCGCGCAGCACGCCGATCAGGTCACGTGACACCTCCTTGCCGAAAAAGCTCGACAGCTCGCCACGGGTGATCGGCTGGAAATAGGCAATGCACATCAAGACAAGCGCCTCCGCCTGCGACAGTTCTTTTGCTCCCTCGCCCGCTGCCGTGCCGAAGGCTGCGTGAATGGCGTCGCCAAAAACCTTTTTGGTCCGGTGCTGCCAGCCGCCGGCGACCGCGACCAGCTCGTAAGGGCGGCCGGCGAGTTCGGCGCGAATGTCGTCGATGATCAGCTCGATATTGCAGTTTTTTCCCACCACCCGCGCGAGGACACTACGTGTCACCGGT
>NZ_RZPL01000995.1:0-1559 GCF_004022805.1 Mesorhizobium sp. M7A.F.Ca.CA.002.04.1.1
GGCAGTCCATCCGCCGCTGAAATGGTCGCAGCCGCCGTATCCGCCGATCCGGGGCTGCCCAGATTGTTGCAATGGACATGCAAGGGATGCGGCAAGCCAAGACTGTCGACGGCGGCCTGCAGCGTCTTGACGATCTTGCGCGAACTGACGCCATAGGAAGGCACGACATCATCCAGCGAGAAGGTGCGGACGTTCTCCTTGAAGGCGGCCGCCGCACCGGCGTTGATCACCTTGACCCCAAGCGCTCGCGTCGAAGCGACCGTCCAGGCGACATAGTCCTCGATCATCGTCCGGGGGGCGTCGTCGCGGATCATCGACAACAGGAAATCGTCGTTGCCGAGAATGGCAAGGGTCGCTTTGTCGATAATCGGGATGTCAGCCAGTTCGAGATGCGTGTGCAGCGCCGCTCCCGGCGACATCGCCGGCTCGACGACCGTCGTAAAGCCCATCTTTGCGTAGAGGCAGCCGGTCTGGAACGTCGACCAGCCGGCATTGGCGAGCGGCGTCATTGCTGGCCGCAGCTGATGGGCGGCATGCTGTTCGGGCAAGAGCAGCCGCGCGGTGTTCACATTGCCGCCACCGATGTGGGAGTGGATATCGATGGCGCCAGCCATCACGATGCAGCCGCTGGCTTCGACGGTCCGGTCGGCCGCCCCTCCCGCCGGCGCCGGAACGATCTTGTCGTCCTTGATCCAGAGGTCGCCTTTGCCGAGACGGCCGTTGACGGGATCGATGATGTCGCCGTCGGCGATTTTCGTCAGCATGGCAGTGGCTCGAGGAAAGCGTGGGTAGCGATCAGGCGGATGATCGTCGCGGCGGAGGGCAATTGCGAGGCCGCTTGCGCATCGATCGACCTGAGCGAGCCCGTGCGGCTGGAGTAGACAACCGCATCGTGATCGACCCCAGCCTCGCCGATGGCCATGGTGACTGCGGCGCCGGCAACCGGCTTTTCCGTTTTCGTCAGCACAATCAGCGCCATGCGTGCCCTTTTTTTCTGTAGTTGGGCCGTTGCGGCGGAGATCCGCAGGTGCAGGTCAGCTTCGCCGGCAGCGATCATGCGCTCCACATCGCAGCGCCAGGGATCGAATTCAGGGAGGCCGCGCGCAAAGCCGGTGCGCAGCGGAAAACCTGTCATCCAGGCCGAGGCGAGCGCGCTTCCCCACCCGTTTTCGCTCGCCGGCAGATAAAGGCCGGATGCGCGCGATTTGCGATTGAGATCGGCGATCAGTCCTTGCAGCATCTCCAATGCCAAGCCTTCGGCGGCGTGGCCTGAAAACAGGAACACGGGAAAATGCGCGGCCGCCAGAGCTTTGGCAAAATCATTGAAATTCGACACCGGTTGCGATGTACGCCGCCCTTTGTACTGTGCCCTCAGTGCCGCCAGCGTGGCGGTGAGGCTAGCTTGGCCACAGGAAAGTTGCGTTGCCTTGCGTCCGCCGTTCAGCGGCGGCACAGACATCCCGTTTGGGCCTACCACGAAGAACGCGCGCTGGTTGCCGGTCGAGAGGTCGGGAACCGTCCCGGCAAGTTCGCCGACAAGACCATGATGGATCCGCGGG
>NZ_RZPL01000996.1:0-1559 GCF_004022805.1 Mesorhizobium sp. M7A.F.Ca.CA.002.04.1.1
CGCTTGTGCCGCTGAAAATCTATTTCAACGACCAGGGCCGCGCCAAGCTGCTGCTCGCTGTCGGCCGCGGCAAGAAACTGCACGACAAGCGCGAGAGCGAGAAGCAGCGCGATTGGTCGCGCGAGAAGGGCCGGCTGTTAAAAGAGCGTGGGTAGGCTGGGGCCATTCGCTTGAAGAACCGAATTGTTCTCTTTGGTCTGGCCAGTCTGGTCTTGGTATGTTTCGTCGCAGCAGGCGGCTACATCTATTTCAAGGCATTCTCGCCGGACCGCGACAAATATCCGCTCAGGGGCATCGACGTTTCCCATCATCAGGGCCGGATCGACTGGCCGCGTGTCGCCGCCGACGATGTCGCCTTCGCAGTCATCAAGGCGACCGAAGGCGGCGATCATGTCGACGATGCCTTCGCGAAGAATCTGGAAGAGGCCCGCGCCGCCGGTCTCGCCGTCGGCGCCTATCACTTTTTCACCTTTTGCCGACCTGGCGCCGACCAGGCGAAGAATTTCATCTCGGTTGTGCCGCACGACCAGCCGCTGCTGCCGCCGGTCGTCGACATCGAATTCGGCGGCAACTGCCCGCAGCGGCCGACGCCCGAACAATTGAACGCCGAACTGGCCGCGTTCCTCGCTCCAGTCGAGGCGACGTTCGGCAAGCCTGCGATCGTCTATCTGACCGATGAGGCAGCGCAGACCTATGCAGGGCGCATTGCTGCCCGTCCGCTCTGGCTCCGCTCGTTGCTCCTGGAGCCGGACCGCGACGACTGGGTCTACTGGCAGTACCACAACAGGGGTCGCGTCGACGGCATCAATGGCGATGTCGATATGAATGTGCTGAAGGGTGGGCCGGCGGTGCTGGCTGCACTGTTTGCGCCATCAAGCTGATCCGCTGGCGCCCGACTCTATTTCTGCAGGAACGCCGCTATCTGGCTGAAAACGCTAACGAACATCGCTTCGGTCAGCACACCGGTGTTGGTGTTGTAGCGCGAGCAATGATAGCTCGAAAACAGCGTGATGCTGCCGGCCGGCAGCTGCCCGCCATGCTTGAACGGATAGGCGGCGACACGCCCGCCCAATGCCCGCACCGTCGACTGGTGCGCGATCGATCCCAGTGCCAGCACGGCGCGCAGGTTCGGGAACCTGGCGATCGTCGGCACCAGGAATGTCCGGCAGGTGGCAATCTCAGCGCCCACCGGCTTGTTCTCCGGCGGCACGCAGCGCACCGCGTTGGTGATCGCGGTGCCGACCAGCTCCAATCCGTCATCTGGCCGCGCCTTGAACTCTCCGCGCGCAAAACCGTGCGAAATCATCGTCGAGTAGAGCATGTCGCCGGCATAGTCGCCGGTGAACGGGCGGCCCGTTCGATTGGCACCGCGCAGGCCAGGCGCCAGCCCGACGATCAGCAACTGAACCGCCGCGTCACCCTCGGGTGGTAAAAAAGTCGGCACCGGCGCATTGAACCAGGACGGCTCGCGCTGCCGCCACTCGGCGATGAAGTCATGCAGCCTTGGGCAGAGCGGGCAATCGCGGCCGGGTTCGGAGGCGGAAAGCACGGTCAAGGCG
>NZ_RZPL01000997.1:0-1557 GCF_004022805.1 Mesorhizobium sp. M7A.F.Ca.CA.002.04.1.1
GAAGATGGCGCCGGTTGGGATCGGCAATCGCCATGAAGGCGTCGGAAAACATCATGCCTGTATTAGTGAGGCAAAGCCTTTCGAATCTCAACCGTCTGCTTCTGCTTTTCTTCTGGGATCAAGCCGCAATGCTTCCGGGGTGACCGAGCGGTCGGCCGGCTGCGTCTTGAAGGCGTCACGATCCCCGATCGGCACCGGCGCGCGGCGGCTGATGCGCAGCAGCGTGTAGCCCGCCAGGCAGAGATGCGCGAAGGCGGTCGCCAGGAACAGACCTTCCGGGCGCATCCAGCCCATCAGGGCAGCCGCAAGCAAAGGTCCGATCATCGTGCCGAAGCCATAGAGCAGCAACAGCCCGCCAGATACCTTGACGAAATCCTCCGAGCGCGCGTGGTCGTTGGCATGCGCCACGGCGATGGAATAGAGCGTATAGGCGAAGGCGCCATAGGCGGCGGTGAAGACGATGACGAAGACGCCGGAGCGTGGCTCGAACAGGAAGATCATGAGCGCGAAGAAGGCCCCGCCGAAAGCCGCCCCCGCCAGCACGAAGCGCCGGTCGGTCTTGTCGGACAGGCGCCCGGCCGGAAGCTGCATGGCGGCACCGGCAACGACCACAAGGCTCATCATCAGGGCGATCTCGGCCGTGGAAATGCCGATGCGCGCACCATAGACTGCGCCAAGCGTGCCCCAGGCGCCGTTGGCGATGCCGATCAGCACGCAAGCGACCGCCGACACCGGCGAATTGGCATAAAGGCCCCTGACATCAAGTGAGACATCCTGCAGCGGCTTGGGGTGGGAGGCGGTCGAGACCGCCGTCGGAATGAGCGACAGGCAAAACAGGATGCCGGTGATCATGAACAGCGACGCGGACTTCACGTCGCCGCCGGCGACGATCATCTGCCCACCCATGATCGAGGCATAAGTCACCATCATGTAGAGGCCGAAGACGGTGCCACGGTTCTCGTTGGTGGCCTTCTCGTTCAACCAGCTTTCGATGACCATGAAGGCGCCGGCCATGGTGAAGCCGGTGAAGGCGCGCAGCAGGATCCAGACATACTCGTCGATGATCAGCCCGGTGAGCAGCGCCACGATGGCGCCGGATGCGGCAAAGGCGCCAAAGGCGCGCACGTGGCCGGCGCGGCGCACGATGCGCGGTGCGAAGAAGCAGCCGGTGACGAAGCCGCCGGCCCAGGCCGTGCCCATCAGGCCGAGCGATGCGGTCGAGAAGCCTTCCAACTGACCGCGCAGGGGCAGAAGCAGCCCATGCAAACCAGATGCCGCGAGCAGGAAAGCGGTGCCGCGAAGCAGCGAGAGGATCGGTCGGTAGGTTGCGAACATTGGTTGATCCGGCTCAGGTTTGGCGGGGACGCTGGGTCTGAAGACAGTCGCATTCGGGCTTTTCGGCGGCGGGCTTTACGCCCGAGCGCCTATCTGCGGCGGAACAGTGCTTCGGCCGCGGATTTGGTGGTGTCCTTGGCCTTGAGTTCGGCTTCCAGGCGGGCGATTTCGTCGCGCAGGATGCCGATCCGCTCAGTCAAGTCGCTGACGGAAAGCAATGAC
>NZ_RZPL01000998.1:0-1556 GCF_004022805.1 Mesorhizobium sp. M7A.F.Ca.CA.002.04.1.1
GTAAGCGCCCCTTCGAGGATGAAGACATGCTCTTCCTCGAAAATATGGTAATGCGCCGGCGAGGACTGCTTGCCAGCCGGAAGCTCCTCGATTGCCACGCCGACACGGTGTTTTTCGCCAAGGGCAGCCAGCGACAAATGCCGGTAGCGCAGGCCGAAGCGTGGCACATCGGACCATTCCGTCCACGGCACCTCATCCGATGCGAATGGTAGCGGCGGTTTAGCTTCGTCCACCATTAGGGCCTCCTGGTCCTGTCGCCCTGCCCTCGTCGCGTGCTGCTGGAGGGTCCACGACAGAACAAAGCTGCCAGCTTCCGGCTAAACCGCCAAGCGGTGTTCGCTACGCTCCTGACAAAGCCGGACAGAAGCCGCGCGCTTCAGCCTCGGATGGCCTTGCCCGCCTGCTGCAGCAATTCGAACGCCGCGAAGCGTTTGGCATGCCAGCCGGCCAGCGTAGCGTCGGGATGATAGACCTCGCCGAGTTCCGACATGCCGGCCATCGCCGCCGCCACATCCTTGTAGGCACCGGCGGCGACCGCGCCCAGCATCGCCGAGCCGAGCAGCACCGGTTCCGGCGAGGTCGAGGCCACCACCACCATGCCTGTGGTGTCGGCCAGCAGTTGGCGCACCAGCGGGCTTTGGCCGGCGCCGCCACTGACCACGATGGTGTCGACGGCAATGCCTTTCTGATGTTCGGCCTGCACGATCTGGCGCGCGCCGTAGCCCAGCCCGCAGACCCCGGCGACATAGAGCCCGACCAGGCTGTCGAGGCTGGTGTCGAGATCGAGCCCGGCGATCAGCGCGCGCGCGTCCGGGTCGGCGAAGGGCGCGCGGTTGCCGAGGAACTCCGGCACGACATGGATGCCGCCGACCAGGGCCGGCGTGGCCGCGGCTCCATTGCGGCTTTGCGCCTGCAGCGACAGCCAGGCGCTGAGACTGAGCCCCTCGGCTTGCGCTTTGGCGGTCGCTTCGCCGGCTGCAGGATGCATGCGCACCAGATGATCAATCGCAGCACCAGCTGCCGACTGGCCGCCCTCGTTCAGCCACAGGCCCGGCACCATGGCCGAGAAATACGGACCCCAGACACCGTCGACGAAGGCCGGCTCGGCGGTCGACGACATGGTGCAGGCCGAGGTGCCGAAAACATAGGCCATGCGCGACAGCACGCTGCCGAAATCGCCGCGCGCGCCGACCGTGCCGACGCCCCCGGCATGCGCGTCGATCAGTCCGGCCGCCACCGCGGTGCCGGGGTTGAGACCAAGGTCTGCTGCTGCCTGCGCGGTCAATCCGCCGCCGAGTGCGGCACCGGCCGGCACGATCTCGGTGCCGATGCGCGCGAATGCCTCGTCGGCCAGCGCGCCGAGGCCGATCTTGCGGAAATACGTCTCGTCCCAGCGGCTCTCATGCGCCAGATAGGTCCATTTGCAGGTCACCGTGCAGACCGAACGGGCAAGGCTGCCGGTCGCCCGCCAGGTGAGGAAATCGGCGAGGTCCATGAACTGCCAGGCGGCGTCGAAAGTGGCGGGCAGGGTTTTTGCCAGCCCCCAGAGGTTTGGC
>NZ_RZPL01000999.1:0-1551 GCF_004022805.1 Mesorhizobium sp. M7A.F.Ca.CA.002.04.1.1
GGCTTGGATTGAGCATGGTGTCGCCCTGGTCGGGATCCGGCGCATCTGTCACCACTTTCGCGGCATCCACCGCCGTCTGGCTGATCATCGTGCAATGGCTGTCCTCGGGTGTCGGCGGCTACCTTGCCGGACGCCTGCGCACCAAATGGGTCGGCATCCACACGGACGAGGTGTATTTCCGTGATACCGCCCATGGCTTTCTTGCCTGGGCGTTGGCCACACTGCTCGTCGTCGGCGTGCTTGGCTCCGCGCTTTCCGCTGCCATAGGCTCGGGCGTGCAGGCGGTGTCCACCATCGCGTCTGGTGCGGCCATGGGCGCATCGGCGGGGGCTTCGGCCCATGCCGGCAGCGCGTCGGCCGACAATGCGACATCCTACCTGGTGGGTTCACTGTTCCGTCCGGCTGATCCGGGCAAGCTCGCGGCCGCCAATCCGGACAGCGATGCGGCCGCGGTTGGGCAGGCTTCGCGCATCCTGATCGCCGGCGCCGCGGCAGGCGAGGTTTCCGCAGACGACAAAACCTATCTGTCGCAGTTGGTCGCCGTTCGCACGGGGCTTTCGGAAGCAGATGCCAGGACCCGGGTGGATGCCGTCCTCGCCAAGGCCCAGGACGCCAAGGTCAAGGCGCAGCAGGCCGCCGACACAGCCAGGAAGGCCAGCGCGACGTTTGCCCTGCTTGGTGCGCTCTCGCTGGCCATCGGCGCCTTTATCGCCAGTGCTGCCGCGGCCCTTGGCGGCAGGCAGCGCGACGATGAGGAAGCGGTTTTTATCACCAACCGTTGAACTGCACTTGCAACAAAGCCACTCTGGCCCGCCCGGAGCGGCTTTGCTTTGAAGTTGTCGAGCGGCGCTGCCACGACCCCGTTCGCTGAAATCCGTTCTTATTTTCGGGGAGGAATCGCCGGCACTTCGGCTTGGCTCGGCTCCAGTTTGCGACCGAGGTCGACAGCGTCGCGCAGCACGGCGAGATGCGAGCGCGGCTGATCGCCGGCAGCAACCTCGATACCGGTCGCCGCCAACGACCAGTACAGCGTGTGGGTGAAGACACGGCCGAGGGAACCGCGCAGCTCGACCTGAACGTTCTCCACGCCCGGGCCGAAATTCTCCGCCATCGGCCCTGAGATCGGATCGCCCGTCAGCCAACCGTTGCCGCGGTCGAAGATATTGGTCCAGCGCGTCGCAGCAAACACCGCGCCATGATGCACCGCCCGCTGTGGCTTGCCGGAAGAACGGTTGCGCCCTTCCTGATAAAGCACGGTGCCACCGGCCGCCGCTCCCTCGGCAATCGGCGGACATGCCGAGAACAGGCGCTCGGCGATGCCGCGCCTGAATTCGGCGAGATTGTGCGTCACCAGAAATTCGCTGTGGGTCAGCGGGCTACCAAGCGTGACGAAATCGCTGATCTTCCAAGGCCGATGGCTGTCGTCCCTGGTGCGCAGTTGGCGATAGAGCTCCCACTGATCGCGCCGGAACCCGGCAAGATCGTCAAGGCTGCCGGGCCATGCCGAGCCGTCGGCAACAAGCGTCGCCTTGTCGATGGCGTGGATAGCCT
>NZ_RZPL01000099.1:0-11111 GCF_004022805.1 Mesorhizobium sp. M7A.F.Ca.CA.002.04.1.1
AGACAGCCTTCATCAAGCTGGTCAAGATGATCATCGCCCCGGTCATCTTCCTGACCGTGACAACGGGCATTGCCGGCATGAGCGACCTGCAGAAGGTCGGGCGTGTTGCCGGCAAGGCGATGCTCTATTTCCTCACCTTTTCGACGTTGGCGCTGATCATCGGCCTTGTCGTCGCCAATGTCGTGCAGCCGGGCGCCGGCTTCAACATCGACCCGGCGACGCTCGACGCCTCGACCGTCAACACCTACGCCGCCAAGGCGCACGATCAGTCGGTCACCGGGTTCCTGATGAACATCATCCCGTCGACCATCGTCGGCGCCTTCGCCGACGGCGACATCCTGCAGGTGCTGTTCTTCTCGGTGCTGTTCGGCATCGCGCTGGCGCTGGTCGGCGACAAGGGCATGCCCGTGCTCAACTTCCTGCAGGCACTGACGACGCCGATCTTCAAGCTGGTCAGCGTGCTGATGAAGGCCGCCCCCATCGGTGCCTTCGGCGCCATGGCCTTCACCATCGGCAAATACGGCATCGGCGCGGTCATCAATCTCGCCATGCTGGTCGGCACCTTTTACGTGACGTCGTTCCTGTTCGTGTTCATCGTGCTGGGTGCGGTCTGCCGCTACAACGGCTTCTCCATCCTGTCGCTGATCCGCTACATCAAGGAAGAGCTGCTTTTGGTGCTGGGCACCTCCTCGTCGGAGGCCGCCCTGCCCTCGCTGATGGAAAAGATGGAGAAGGCCGGCGCCAAGCGCTCGGTGGTCGGCCTGGTCATCCCGACCGGCTATTCCTTCAACCTCGACGGCACCAACATCTACATGACCTTGGCGGCGCTGTTCATCGCACAGGCGACCAACATCCACCTGTCGATGGGTGACCAGATCCTGCTGCTGCTGGTGGCCATGCTCTCGTCCAAGGGTGCCGCCGGCATCACCGGAGCGGGCTTCATCACCCTTGCCGCCACGCTGTCGGTGGTTCCGGCGGTGCCGGTCGCCGGTATGGCGCTGATCCTCGGCGTCGACCGCTTCATGTCGGAATGCCGGGCGCTGACCAACTTCGTTGGCAATGCCGTCGCCACGCTGGTGGTGGCGCGCTGGGAAGGCGAACTCGACGAGGCCAAGCTGGCGAGGGCGCTGGCGGGCACGGCTGATGACAGCCTGCCGGCGGATGTCGTCCCCGCCGAGTAACCACGTGTGGCTTATGCGTAAAAGGCCGGAGGCATGCTGCCTGCGGCCTTTGTCATGCAGTCGCACGTCAGACGGTGCCGATCTTGCTCAGTGGTGTGTCCGGATATGTGCTTGGGCCGACAGGCATGCGGGCTGCCAAAGTGCCCTCGTCGTCGAACAGCACAAGGCTGGCGGCGCCGACGAGCCCGGCATGGCGGCCGAGCTGTGCTGGAACGACCGGTACGTCGCGATAGGCGCGCATGGCCCGCTGCCTGATGGTTGCCTCGATGGTCGGCGCCATCAGGTCGAGCCCATTGGCGATGCCGCCGCCGACGACCAGCACATCGGGCGAATAGAGATGTAACAGGTTGGTGAAGCCGACGCCCAGCCAGCGGGCTTCCTCGTCCAGCAAGGCCGAGGCAAGATCGTCGCGCAGCCGTGCCGCCTCGACGACATGGCGGCCGGTCACCTCCGCATCCGCTGACAGGCGCCGCAAGGCCGAGCCGTCGCCGGCGGCCGTGGCGGCGGTGGCGCGGCGGCCGAGCGCGGTTCCCGAAGCGATGGCCTCGAAGCAGCCGATAACGCCGCACACGCAACGCTCGCCCTCATTGGTGATGGTCATGTGACCGATCTCGGCGGCAAGGCCACGGCGGCCATGCAGGATGCGCCCATCGACGACGACACCGCCGCCGATGCCGGTCGACACCGTGACAAAGACCAGCGAGCGAGCGCCATGGCCGGCGCCGAAGCGCCATTCGCCGAGCGCCGCGGCATTGGCGTCGTTCTCCAGACGGACCGGCAGGCCGAGCCGCCGCTCGAGGATGTCGGCAAGCGGCACATCCAGCCAGCCGGTGAGTGTCGGCGGGCCGACGGCGATGCCGGCCAGCGGATCAAGCGGTCCCGGCGCACCGACACCGACGCCGACGACCGACAGTGCCGGGGCTTCGGCATGGACGGTCGCCGCCAGCGCCTCGATCTGGCCGATCACCACGTCTGGACCGGCCTGCGCCTGCGTCGGCACCGCTGCGAATGCCAGGATCTTGCCCTCACGGTCGACCAGGGCGGCGCGAAGCTCCGTCCCGCCAAGATCGATCGCAAGGGCGGCTTCCGTTGTCATGCCGCGACCTTCAAGCCGTGCAGCCAGCCGATGCGGCCGGCGAGGTCCTTGTCACCGAAGGCGAGCGAACCGAGAACCACGGTTTCGGCCCCGGCGGCACGCAGCAACGGCACGGTCTCGTGGCGGATGCCGCCGTCGGCCGCCAGAACCACTTGCGCCTCGCGGCCGGCCTTTCTCAGGATGGCGCGGGTAGCGCCCAGCCTGTCGCAGGCCTTGTCCGACAGGCTCTGTCCCTTGACGCCGATTGCGGTTCCAAGAAGCGTTACGAAGGCGACTTCCGGGACGAAGGCCGTCACCGCTTCCACAGGCGTCTCCAGCCTGAGCACGACGCCCGCCTCGGCGCCGAGCTCCCGCGCCAGCCGCACGGCGCGCAATCCCGCTTCGCCATTCTCGGCATGGACGCTGATCATGTCGGCGCCGGCTTCGATGAACTGGCGCGTCTGCGCCTCGACGATTGCTTCATCGACCATCAGGTGGACATGGATGGGCTTGGCCGTCAGCCCGGCGATGCGGGCAACGAGGTCGGGGAAGAACAGGAAGGACGGGGCGAAATGACCGTCCGCCACATCGATATGATGAAGATCGACATAGGGTTCGATGCGCTTCAAGTCGTTCTCGAAATTGGCAAGATTGGCAGACCAGAGCGAGAATTCGGCGATCATGCGATCGCGTGGCAGTTCGGCGATGGCGGCCGGGCCGGAGAGAGATTTCGAGATCATGATTGGTCCTGCTTGTCAAAATTTGTGTTGAGAAAGCTGCCGATGGCGGCGCGGATTTCGGCGAAATGGCGCTCCTTGTCGGTGGCCTTCGGCGTCACCTCGACAAAGGCGGCATTGGGGATGGTGTCTGCAAGGCTGCGCGCGGTGGCCAGCGGATGGACGAGATCGATGCCGCTGCCGATGACGAGTGTCGGGAGCGCGAGGCCGGCGGCCGCTGCCCGCGTCACGCCGGGCCCATCGTTTGCGATCGCTCGCATCACCTCGGCGAAAACATTCGCATTGGCGCGCGCGAAAAAGCCGAGCAGGGAAGCAAGATTGTCCGGCGCCTCGATGCGAAAGCGAGCCGCCGTGGCGGAGGCCGCAAACGCATCGCGCGCGTCATCCAGCGGACGGCCGCGGATGAGCTCCGCCACTTCCACGTAAGGGCGCATGTTTTGCGATGCCGCGTCGAAAGCCCAGGCAGGGCGAACAAGCACGAGACCTGTGACCCTATCCGGGTGCCGGGCCGCAAGCCGCAAGGCGATTGCCGCGCCCATCGAGATGCCGCCGGCGACGAAACGGTCGAGGCCGGCGGCATCGGCGGCAGCCAACACGTCGTCGGCGAACATCTCGATCGAAAAAGGACGCTTGCTGCCGGCGCCGGAGCCGCCCTGAGCGCGACATTCGACGGTCAGTCGGCGGTATGAAGGACCATCGGGAAAGTTCTGCGCTACTTGTGCCGCATCACCGCCGAGGCCGTGCTGGAAGACGACGGGAGGCCTGCCCTGCCCCGTGTCGAAGACACGAAGCGATGCATCGTCGCGAAGCAGGATCGCCGGCGCGGCGCCCATCAGAGGAGTCCCCGCAGAAAGGCTGCGACGCCGGGGGCTTCATCGGCGGACAGCCCGTGGGTGACGAGCGATCCGTCGAAGCCCGCTGCCTTCAGCCGTGAAACAAAATGCGGAAAATCGACGATGCCTTGTCCGGCGGTGGCAAAGCGGCCGTCACCAGAGCGATCCTTGGCGTGCGCCATGGCGATATGGCCGGCAGCCTCGTCGATCGCGGCGGCGACGATGGCGCGCGCTTCGTGTGGCGTCGCGTGCTCGAACAGGTTCGCCGGATCGAGCACGATCTTCAGATGCTTCGATCCCATTTCGGCGATCAGCCTGGTCGCGTCCCTGGCCGAGGTAACGATGTTGGCCTGCTCGGGCTCGATGCCGAGATCGACGCCGGCGTCTTCGGCAAGCGCCAGCGCTTTCTCCATCTCGGCGGCCATGTCGGACCAAGCGGCCGGCGTGCTATTGTCGGGATGATACGCCCATTGATCGGCGGCATTGCGCGAGCCGGTGCAGAGCGTGACCAGCGGAATACCGAGGGCCGCCGCCGCCTCGATGACGACGGCAAGACGGCGAAGACCATCGTCGCGCACAGCCTTGTCGGGATGCGCCATGTTGTAGGTGCCCGACAGCGCGGCCAGCGAAACGCCTGACGATCGCACTGCGGCACGGACGGAAGCGATGGCATCTGCCGGCACGACATCCGGCATCGACGGCAGGCCGGCGCAGGCGAGATTGAACTGCGTCGTCTCATAGCCAGCCTGCTTAACCGCCGTCAGCACGGCAGCCGGCTCTGTGCCGGCAAATGTCTTGGCGAAAATGCCGAGACGCATCAGACCGCTCCCGAAACCGAGGCGAGTTCGACCCGTTCACCTGTCTCGACCGAACGCGCGATGGCGACCATGGCGCGGATCGAGGCGATACCGTCCTCGACATTGGCGCCGCGCATCGGCGTGCCGTTCAGGACTGTATCCGCTAGGCCTTCCAGTTGGCGGCGGAAGAAGTGGCCGTCGGCGCCGAGCGGCTTGTGGGCGGTGGCGGTCTTCTCGTGAAATATCTCGACCTCGCTGGCGCGGAAGTACCAGGGGTTGAAGGTTTTCGCGATGACGGAGCCGTTCTCGCCATAGAGCTGAAAACCTTCGTGCCAGTCCATGCGCACGGCAACGGTCAGGTCGAGATGCCCGAGCGCGCCGCTGGCGAACTCGGTCTCGACGAACCAGCAATAGGCGCCGAATTTCTCATTGAGGCGGGCGCGCACGGCAACGATATCGCCGCACAGGAAACGCGCCGTATCGACGAGATGCGAGCCGTGCGCCAGCATGAAATATTGCCTGAGATCAGCCTTGGGATTGCCGGTCGGCTTCTTCGCCAGCTTGCTGGTGACCGGCAGCGGCTGAATGGCATCGGTGTTGGTGTAGCGATGGGTGGAATCGCAGTACCAGGCCTTCAGCGCCAGCACCTCGCCGATCTCGTCGCGGACGAAGTCGTGCGCGGCCTCCAGCGCCGGGTCGAAGCGCTTCATATGCCCGACCTGCAGCACCTTGCCCGAGCGCCTGACCGCCTGGGCCAGCGCCTCGCCTTCCTCCACCGAGGTGCCGATCGGCTTTTCGCACAGGACATGCTTTCCCGCATCGAGCGCCTTGATCGACATCGGCACGTGATAGGCGTCCGACGTGGCGACGATCACCGCTTCCAGTTCGGGATCGGCGAGCATGGCGTCGTAGTCGGCATACATCTTTTGCGGCTCGTAGGTGGCGCCCATGCGGGCGAGCAGATCGGGTGCCGCGTCGCAGATGGCGTAGAGGTCGGCATTCCCAGCCTTCACGCAGGATTGCAGATGCGCGAACTGCGCGATGGGGCCGCAGCCGAGCACACCGACCCTGAGGCGTCTGTCCTGTTTCTTGATCATCGTCTCGTTCTTCAGGCGCCCAAGCTGCGCATTGTCTGGCGGTTGGTTTTTACCGCGCCGGCGGGATCGGCGGCGGCCGTTTCGGATTCCTCCTCCAGCACCAGCCAGCCGTTGAAGCGCGGTGCGGTGTTGGCGATCTCGATCACCGCCGGCGTGTCGCAGACGCCCTTGCCGAGCATGGCCCAGCTGCCGTTGGCATCGACGTCCTTGAGGTGGATGTAGCGGATGCGGTCGCGGTAGGTGCGCAGCGTATCGGACATGTCCTTGTGGCCGCGCAGTATATGGCCGGTATCCGGTACCCAGCCGACCAGGTCGGGGTCGAGCAAGGCAAAGATCGCGTCGTAATCGGCGCGGTCGAACAGCAGCGTGTTGTGGTGCGAGCTGGGATGCACCGCGACCTGAACACCGTCCCTGCGGCCAAGCTCGCCGGCCTGGTTGTAGACCTCGGCCGCGATGGCGAACTTCTCGTCGCGCGGGCCGTCGGACACCACCGTGGCCGAGCCCATCGACACCAGCGCATTCGGGAAGGCGGCGGCGAAATCGATCCAGCGTTTGGCGGTTTCGAGGTCGGCGCCGATCTCCTCCTTCGACGTAAAACCGCTGTGCGAGCCAAAGGCGAAGGAAACCAGCGTCAGCCCCCACGCCTTCAGCGCGGCGGCGAACTCCTCCGGCTTGTTGCCATAATGTCCGATCATGGTGTCGGTGATCTCGATGCCGGCATAGCCACCGTCAGAGATCGCCCTCAGCAGATCGTCGGGGCCGCCGGTGAACCGGTCTCCCAGCATTTCCCAGGTGAAGGTCTGGCAGCCGACTTTGAGGTCTTTCACGTTCATCCTTTCAATCCTTGATACCGCTTATTGATTGATGCCACCCTGCGTCGCCGTGGGATGAACATCCTACTTGACCGAGCCCGCGGTCATGCCGGCGAGGAAGTATCTCTGGGCAACGAGGTAGATGAGCAAGAGCGGTAGCGAGCCGAGCACGCTCATCGCCATCATCTGGTTCCATTCGAAGGCATGCTGCCCCATCAACAGCTGGATGCCGATCGGGACCGTGCGCATGGACGTCGACTTCGTCAGCGTCAGCGCAAAGAGAAATTCGTTCCAGCACAACAGGAAGGTGTAGACCGACGTCGCCACGATACCAGGCAGTGAAATCGGGACAATCACCCGCCAAAGCGCGGTCCAGCTGCTGCCGCCGTCGACAGCCACGGCTTCATCGAGATCGCGGGGCAAGGTGTTCAGATATCCCGTCATCAGCAGGATCGCGTAGGGCAGCGTAAACACCAGGTAGGTCAGGATCAGTGCGACATAGGTGTCGAAGATACCGTATGAGACGACAAGCCCGAAGAAGGGGATCAAAAGTGTGATCGGCGGAATCGTCTGCGTGCTGATGATGATTGTGTTCAGGCTGCCCTTGCCGCGGAAATTGAAGCGGCTGAACCCGTAGGCCGCCAGCAAGGCGATCAGCACCGTCAGCACGGTCACCGCTCCCGCCACGAAATAGCTGTTGAAGAAGAAGCGCAGCTTTACCGGGTCGCCAAGGATGGCTGCATACGCTTCCAGCGTGAACGCCTTTGGCAGGATGGTTGGCGGCAGGGCAAAGATTTCGGTATTCGATTTGAACGAGCTGCTCAGCATCCAGTAGATCGGGAATGCCGCGAAAAAGAGCCCTGCTGCAAGCGCTACATGGAGCGCCACGGTGATCAGCCTGTCTTTCGGCGTGTGCCTTTTCCTCATGGTGATTACCGAGCCTTTTGATAGCGAATATAGAACAGCGTCAGGCCGAGAGAGATCAGCAGGATGACCACGGCGCTGGCCGAAGCCTGCGACAGGTTGTAGCTCGAAAATGCCAGCTTGTACGTGTAGGTGCTGAGGACCTCGGTCGAGTAGATCGGGCCACCGCCCGTCGTTATCCAGATTAGCGGGAAGACCTGCATGGTCCAGATGAAGTCGAGCAGCGAGATGCTGATGATGATCGGCATCAGCTGCGGAATGGTGATGAAGATCAGCTTCTGGTAGGCTTTCGCCCCGTCGATATCGGCGGCCTCGTAGAAATCCTTGGGAATGCCCTGCAAACCCGCGAGCAAACTGACCATGAAGAGCGGGTAGCCCGCCCAGATATTGGCAAAAGTGACTGCATGCAGCGCGGTCTCAGGCGAGGAAAACCATTCGACCTTGGAACCGATGATGCCGATTTGCATGAGAATACTGTTCACGACACCGTTCGGCTCAAGCAGGAGGCGCCAGATCACGGCGATGATCACCGCGGTGAACAGCCAGGGCAGTATGTAGAGCACACGCAGAATATTGCGCAGCGTCGGATTGATGCGGTCGCTGTTCAGCATGAGCGCGAAGACCATGCCGATGGTCATGTGGAAAATGACACTCATGCATGTGAAGTAGAGCGTGTGCCACAGCGAAGCCCAGAACACGGGGTCGTCGAAGATCGCCTGGTAGTGCTTCAGTCCGGCAAAGGATGGGTCACGACGCAGCACCGCGCTGTTCTGGAACGAGTAGGCAATCACCGTCACCATCGGCAGCAGCATCAGGAGCCCGACTATGAGCAGCGCGGGCGACAGATAGAGGTAGGGTGCGACCGCTCGTTTGAGCTTGTGGTGGGAGCGCTTTTGCCGGGTCATGTGCCAACCTTGGGATACGCCTTCAAGGGAAGGTAAGCTTTCGAAAACAAGTCCACTCAGAATGCCGATCCGTTGTTGCCGGGTGGCCTGCCCGAAGTCAGGTCACCCGGTCGAAGACAGCAAACGGGAACAGGCCGATCAGAATTTCGCCATCCAGCCCTTCTGAGCGGCGGCGGCGGCTTGTTCCGGAGACTGCTCGCCGGCGAGCATCTTCTGGGCTTGCACGTCGAACTGGGTCATCAGGTCTTCAGCCACCGGCAGGCCCGTGAACTCATTGGCGAGATGACCGGTCTTGAAGATTTCAAAAGCCTTGCCGAAAGCCTTGTCCGAGGTCACGAAATCGGGCTTGGCGTTGACGTTGCCCGGGAAGGCGTTTGCAAGCGACACGAGCTTGGCGTTGACCTTTTCACTCATCAGATATTGGACGAGTTTCCAGGCCTCTTCCTGATGTTTCGAAGCCGCAGAGATGCCGATGCCCCAGGAGGCATAGGGAAGGCCGCGCTTGCCGGTATAGTTTTCCACGACAGGGACCGGGATGAGGTCGAAGTTCAGCTTGGGATTGCGCTTGCGGATGAGGTTCACATGCGCGAGCGAGTCGATCATCATCCCGACGCGGTTGTTGACGAACTCCTCGACCTTTTCCTGCTCGGTCTTGGTGGCGATGCCGGGCGAGATGGTGCCGGCGTCATTGAGTGATTTGACGAAAGTGAGCATATCCACCACCGGTTTGCCCTCAAGGTCCGGCTTGCCGCTCGCCATCATCGACTGGCCCGAAGCCCAAACCCACGACATCATGTCGTTCTGGACGCCGGATGGCGTTTGCAGCGACAGGGGCAGCACCCAGCCATACTGGTTCTGGTCGGCGTGCGTCATCTTCTTGGCGGCTTCGAGAAACTCCGCACGGGTCGACGGCAGCTTGGTCACGCCCGCCTTGGCGGCGAGGTCCAAATTCACGAAGACCGGATAGACGAACGAAGCCACGGGAAACATCACGGCCTTGCCGTCCACCTTGATGATATCCGCGACCTGGCTCTTGTCGAAACCGCTCGCATCCATCATCGGATTCATGTCGGCGAGTGCGCCCTGCGCATTCAGATTGTTCACCCAGGCGCCGTCGAGACCGACGACGTCGCTGAGCGTTCCGGTTGCAGCACCAACCGAGATCTGGTCTCGCGTGGTGGCGTAGGGGCCGCTGACCAGCGTCACCTTGATTCCGGGGTTTGCCGCCTCGAACTCGTCCATAATTGACCTGAGCGAGCCAGCCGGCAATTCGGGCTCCCACCATTGGGTGAATTCCAGCGTCGTATCCGCCATGGCGCCGGTTGCGCCAAGCAACCATGCGGCCGCGGCTATTTTCAGCATCGCGGATTTAATACGAAACGTCATTTTCTCCTCCTTCTTTATATTCGCCCGCACAATGCGGCCGATCGTCTGATTATTCAGAAGTCTTCTTACGCAGGCGCCTCACCCTCGCCCGCGGGTCTTATCGCTGATATTCAGATTGCCAGATGCGTCTCGGGGTCGAAGAAATGGAGCTTGGCATCATCCAGGGCCAAGCTGATTTCCGAGCCGGAGCGGACTGTGCTGACCGGTTCGAATTTCGCCACCGCATTCGACGCCAGGCCGAAATCCTGCACCGCGTCAGGGTCGCCGGAGTCCACCCGGACCGCGTCGATGTTGAGATGGACGATTTGTTCGGATCCGAGTTCTTCGATCGAGGTCACCTTTGCCGGTATCGTCTGATACTTGCGGCCGGATTCGAGACTGCTGTCATAGAGATCCTCCGGTCGTATCCCGAACACGACCTTGCGCCCCGCATACGACCTCAAGCCCGGCCTGCGCACGAAGGCTGCATCCTGCAGCCGGATGGCCAAGGCGCCGGACATCAGTTCGTCGCCCGTCAGGGTTGCCTCGAAAAGATTCATCGAAGGAGACCCGATGAAGCCAGCAACGAAAGCGTTCACCGGCGATTCATAGAGCCTCTTGGGTGCGTCGACCTGCTGCAGCACGCCGCCTTTCAACACCGCGACCCTGTCGCCCATCGTCATGGCTTCGGTTTGGTCGTGGGTCACATATATGGTCGTTACGCCGAGCTGCTTTTGCAGACTGGTGATTTCGGCGCGCATTTGAACACGCAGTTTCGCGTCCAGATTGGAAAGGGGTTCGTCCATGAGAAAGGCTGCCGGCTCGCGCACCATGGCGCGGCCCATGGCAACCCTTTGACGCTGTCCGCCTGAAAGGTTCGCGGGTTTGCTGTCCAGCAGAGACGTCAGTTGAAGGGTTTTGGCGATCTCGTCCACGCGCTTTTTGCGCTCGGCCTTCGGCTTGCCTGCCAGCCGCATCGAAAAGCCAATGTTTTCGAACACGGTCATATGCGGGTAGAGAGCGTAGCTCTGGAAGACCATCGCAATGTCGCGGTCCTTGGGCGGCATGTCGACGACGTCGACCCCGCCGATCCGAAGGCTGCCGCTGGTGACGTCCTCCAATCCCGCGATCATCCGCAACGCGGTGGATTTGCCACAGCCGGACGGCCCGACGAGAATCAAGAACTCGCCGTCCTTGACCGACAGGTTCAATTGGTCGATTGCGTGAAAATTGTTCCCGTATGTCTTGCAGATATTCTCAAGAACGACTTCTGCCATATTCCTCCCTCCACAAGTCTAAGCCACTGATTTTTATGATTGTCCTCGGCTTACGTTCACCTGCGAAATTTTTCCTCGGATAGTTCGGGCTATGTTCCGGTATCAAGC
>NZ_RZPL01000009.1:0-24918 GCF_004022805.1 Mesorhizobium sp. M7A.F.Ca.CA.002.04.1.1
GGTCGGAGAGCCGCATGGCTCGGTTGAGATCTTGGGTATAGACGTAGGCCGCAAGTCCCATCTCGGAATTGTTGGCTCGCGCGACCACCTCCCGTTCGTCGTCGAAGGGCAGGATTGCAGCGACAGGTCCAAACGTTTCGTCCTTCGCAATCACCATGTCATCGGTCACATTAGCAAGCACGGCCGGCGTGACGAAGTTCCCGCCAAGCGAATTGTGCTGTGCGCCTGCTACCATTCGAGCCCCGGCTGCTAGAGCCTCAGAAACCTGGTGCCTGCATTTGTCAGCACCAGACGTCTTTGTCATCGGACCGATGTCGACACCTGGCTCCAATCCGTGCCCGACCTTTAGTTTACTGGTGGCCTCGGCAAATTTTTCCGTAAAATGCTCGTAAATCTCTCGCTGCACATAAATCCGGTTTGCCGCGAGACAGTCCTGACCGGATGTCGCGAACTTGGCTGCCATGCAACCGGCGACCGCAGCGTTGATCGGCGCATCGCCGAAAAGGATGAAAGGAGCATTGCCGCCAAGTTCGAGCGAGACTTTCTTCACTGTCTTCGCGGATTGCTCGAGAAGGATTCTGCCGACCTCGGTGGAGCCCGTAAAAGAGAACGCACGCACGTGGGTATGCAACAACAGCCGTTTGGCAAGTGGCGGAGCTTCGCCCGTGATCACCTGAAACACGCCGGGCGGAATGCCAGCATCCCCGGCAAGGCGGGCAAGCGCGAGGGCCGACAGTGGCGTTTCGGGTGCCGGCTTTACAATCATTGTGCAGCCAGCGGCCAGTGCAGCTCCAGCCTTTCTGGTGATCATTGCCGCTGGGAAGTTCCATGGCGTAATGGCGACAGTCACCCCGATCGGCTGCAAATGCACGGCCAGCCTGCTTGCGGGGAGATGGCTGGGAATCGTTTCGCCGTAAGCCCGCTCCCCTTCCCCTGCAAACCAATCTAAAAAGCCGGCAGCGTATGAAACTTCGCCGCGGGCTTCAGCAATCGGTTTTCCTTGCTCGGCCGTTATGATGACAGCCAGGTCTTCGGCGCTCTCCCGCATGCCTGCCGCCCATTTCCGCAGATATGCACCACGCTGTAACGGAAGCATGTCGCGCCACTTGAGGAACGCTGCTCTTGCGCAATGGACCGCGTCGTCAACGTCGGCGTCTGCGCAAGCCGCAACTTGAGCGATCTCGTCACCGCTGGCAGGATCAAACACGGCAAGAGTATCTGATTTGGAGAGCCAGGCGCCGTTCAGATACGCATCACCACGCAAAAGGTCTGGCCGTTTGAGCCTGCGTAATGCCGTGATTGACGTACCCCTCATCTAAGACTCCAATGGTATGCTGATGCCTTTAGGTTATTGCTGCCACAGCGCCGATCGGCAGCGCAGTTGATGCCCCTTTAGCTGCATTCCTGCAAACAGCAGCCAATTCGCGTAGAATTGGACACGGCTCACAACTTCACTTGCCAGGAGGCTTAGCGACCGCGAGCGAAGGTCGCGCTGGTCGCCGGCGGCGCGGAAAGTAGTTGGTTCCAGCGCCGATCTCCCGATCCCGAGTTCCCGATCTGGCCTCGTGGCATTAAGTTCTCGACCGACACCGATCAGGCGCACTGACGCAGGCGCAACCGCCTCGAATCTTAGACGGAACTCGCCGCAAGGCTACTTTCGTCCGGCACTGTGCAGGGTGACCGCGACCGCTTCAGACACGATGGCATCGCGGACGACTTCATTCGGAAGGAGGTCTTGGGGTCCCGAAATTGAGGTCCCCGCGATAACCCAGACATTCACTTGGTGAAGTGGTGAAGTCGCACGAAACAGCAGAAAAGGATGAAGCGAGCCCCGGGCAAAAGGCGAGCTTCGCTGCCGAGCCATCTATCGGGAACAACGTGTGCTGATGTCGCGACGTGTTGCACGGACGGGGCGGACCATACTCGCGTTCCCACCGGCGCGCAGGGTTGGCAAGAGCCCGCTTCAGGCGCGCGTAAACTCGTCCTCAATGCTCCTCAAAAGCTAAGTCCTCTTGCGTCATCCGCGCATTTGTAGAATGGGGCAACGTTCACGCCGCGCTCGCGTCACAGGTGGCTCATTTCGGCCTACGGATCTTAATCTCCGCTGATGCAGAGAACTCATGTGCTAGGCGAGATTCTCCTGTCCCAGAGGTTGGGCATGCCGCACCTCTCAGACAGCGCCGTCCTTAAGCTAGATCCGTTCATCCGCTCGCCGCAGAAACAAATTTCAACCGGCTTCGAACGGACCCAGTGAGATCGCAAAACGATTTGGGTCACATCCAAATCACCTAGTCCACGACGATCAAGCGGCGATCAACATCTGCCAATCGCTCACCGCCCCTTTCGGTTACAATAAATGATTCAGAGATGGCGGCGCCGAACCCTTCGAGCCTAACCCCCGACTGAAAATGGAAGCACATTCCTGGTTGTAGGATGGTCTTGTCGCCCGCGCGAATACTAACCGTGCGTTCGCCCCATTCCGGCGGGAAGTTGAGTCCGATTGAATAGCCGGAGCGGCCTATCTTGATATACCCGTTCCGCTTGAGGATATCTTGCCACACCGCATTAAGCTCCTCAACGACGGTACCAGGCTTTGCCATCTCGAGCACAGCATCCCCGCCTTCCACTATAACCTCAGCAAGACGCGAGACCTCTGCGGGTGGCTTTCCGATGTGGACGGTGCGGCACAGCGGCGCACAGTAGCGGCGTCGGGTGGCGCCGAACTCCATGAGAACCAGGCCAGAGGTCGGCAAGGGCTCCTCGGTCCAACTGAGGTGCGGAGCGTTCGTTTGTTCGCTAGTCTGGATAAGAGGAGGACCGCTAGAGTCGCCATATTTACCGTCCACCCCTCGTGTCTGGGCCCGGTACACCTCCGCGACGACCTCATGTTGCGGCACTCCAGGCCTTAGGTTAGCGATTGCCGTCTGCATCGTATGCGTTGCAAGGTGGCCCGCTTCTCTCATGTAGACTAGTTCAAGGTCAGATTTTATAAGCCGTGCCCAATTGACTAATTCGCGGCTATCAGAGAATTTTGCATTCGGAAGGCCTTTGACGAGATGTTGATGTGCTCGGGCAGTATAGAAGTGGGCGTTAAGCTCGACACCGATTCGATCAGATCCCCAGCCGCGCGAATTGATAAGCTCGCAAAGATCGTCAAATGGATGTAATTCTGGATGTTGAAGTCTATGATCGGAAAATGAGCTTATATTTTCTCTAGGCAGATCCGTCGTTATATAAGCGGAATTTACATCGACGAAACGTCCGAACCAGAGGGGCATGTCCGACTGGAGATGCACTAAGACCACCTGAGGCACGTAGAACGAATAGCCGTCAAAGCCGGTAAGCCAATACATATTCGCGGGATCCTGGCAGATCAGCAAGTCCAGCCCCGCTCGCTCCATCCGCTGCTTCACGTCATGAACACGACGCCGAAACTCCTCGGGCGGAAATGGCTTCTCATATTTCATCTCGTCGAGTCCTTCAAAACAGGCATTCCTCGAACGGATCAGGCATTCGTCCTGTCCGCATACTTTCTCTTCGTATCACGTCACAAGAGGCTGTTTTCCCCGAGGATTTCTTCTTGTCGCGGAAAATCTGCATTTCCTAGGCACTTGCCGTACGTTATCCGCATATGAGCGCCAAATTTTCGGTGGCTCTGCGTCTCCGGTGGAAGATCATGCCCTCCCTATGGTGAAGACGCACTCTGCCTGTCGCAACAGAATTTCAAGCACGGGCGGCAAGATCTACGTGGGAAGCGCCGACGAGACCAGCGAAGATCGGGACGTTGCGGCCGCCACGCTCATGCAGCATCCGGGGCGTCCGCGGCCCAATGGACGGGGTTTGAGCACCCCCATCAGGCCGGCCACTCCTAATATGTGAGCATGATTCTCTGGTACAAATCAGCAGCCTTGGTCAGTTGATCGATTTCAACGAACTCGTTGTTCGTATGGGCTTGGGCAGTACGCCCGGGTCCGATAATCACACACGGGATCCCAGCCAATGACAGCTGATTTGCATCCGAGCCGCCGGTGGCTCCCTTCTGCTCTCCGGTCCCCGCGACGTGGGCACAAGCCGCTCCTGCGACTGCTGCAATTTTGCTCGACCCGGAACTGATTGGAGGCGGGTCTTCCAATGCGGGAAGCAATGACCGAACATTGATCTTGTCTTCGCCCTGGCGAAGGCCTTCCAGTATGCTTTCTACCTCCGCCAACGCGTCCTGCGGCCGCTCCCCGGGTATGAGACGCCGATCGACCCAGATACGGCATACCGGCGGTACAGTGGTAAGTTCCAAACCTCCTTCGATGAGGCTCACGGTCAGCTGTGATGACCCTACCAATGGGTGCTGCGCCCGAGACACAAGGGATCGATGGTGCTCATCAAGTGCCAATACCACCTTGGCCATGCCCGTGATCGCGTTCACTCCGAGATGAGGCTTCGACGTATGAGCCGGTACACCCTGAACCTCGATTTGCCAGCGGACAGAACCCATGTGAGCTACAACGAGCTCTAATTCGGTGGGTTCACCGACTACCGCACCCTCATAAGCGACACCGGAATCGGCTATAGCGCGGGCGCCAAGTTTGCGGTACTCTTCGTCAATGCTGGCTGCCACAACAACCGTGGCCCGGGGCTGCCGTTCACCAAGTGAGCTAAGCGCAATCAACATAGCTGCAAGTGAGCCTTTTGTGTCGCAGCTACCTCGCCCATATATTCGCCCGTCCCGTTGCTCACCCGAGAATGGATCTGATTCCCACCTATCGATAGGAACGGTATCCATATGAGCAATGAATAGAATACGCCTATCGGGTTCTTTCCCAGGTACCCAGGTCAGGAAATTCGAGCGACCATCGGCCACCTCCTGTATCCCGTAAGCCAGCTTCCGCTCCTTGCAAAAACCCTCGAGGAACTTGGCTACACCTTGCTCTCCACTACCTTTTGGCGACAGCGATGGATTGATGCTCTCGATCTTTATAAGATCTTGGAGAAGTCCGATAGTCTCGGCGCTCTGGGTCGACATGTACTCTCCTGTGTGCATGAACTAGCCGTGTCGCTCTTACTTCGACCAGCTCTTGGCCAGATTGATTACGCGATCGACTTCATCGGCGGTGTTGTAAAGATGCAGGGAAAACCGGAGCATGCCTCTGCGTATTGAGACGATTACCCCGTTCTTCGTGAAATGCTCGTGAAGCGACCGAATGCGGGCGTCGACTGGGCGCCCTTCAACAAGATCGCTGGAATCGCCAACGGCTACGATACTTCCAGTGTGAGCGCCTGGTGGCCCGCCGCAGACCGGAAGCCCGATATCTAAGAGACCAGTGGCCATACGTTTTGCGAGTGAGGTAACGCTCTGGTCGATCGCCTCGGTTCCGATATCAAGTAGCTGGCCCATTGATGCATATGCAGCCAACATGCCAGGGAAGTTGTAATGCCCGATATCAAAGCGGGGCGCGCCAGAGCGCAACTTTACAAAACTAGGTACCGGAGCTGATTCTGGCGCGTTTCCGAAATCTACGCTGAAGCGCGCAAGATAGGCCGGGCTCAGCCGATCGGCCCATTCTTTACGGCAATATAAAAAACCCGATCCATAAAGACCCATCAAACCCTTCACAGTGGACACTGCTACACCGTCTACGCCAAGTCGATTGACGTCGGTGTGGAGTATCCCAACAGATTGCGTCGCGTCCGCCAAAAGAAATGCACCGTAGTGCCTACAGGCTTCGGATATCTGCTCCATGACGGTCCGAAACCCCGGAACCATCGTCACCGTCGCCAAGGCAACAACGCGGGTATGAGAATCAATCGCCTTTACGAATGCATCAGGGGGAATTGAGCCGTTATCCGGCTCTACGACTCGCAACTCGACATTGTAGCGGTCTCTGATCTGAATCCATGGCAAGATATTATTTGCGTGTTCCAATTTTGGGCATAGAACGACGTTGTCTCCATCTCTCCAATCGATCGCATTAGCGATGATGTTGATGCCTTCCGATGCATTCTTGGTAATTGCAATTTCATCGTGATCTGAATTGATAAATTGTGCGAACCTAGCGCGAGTACGCTCGACGTGTTCGAGCATTCTTTCTTCGTCGTTTAGGCCATGCAGCCGATTGTTCAAATGAGGCTCGATTGAAGCCAATGTTGTGCTTGATATGAGGCCCTGGTTCGCGACATCCATGTAGATGGCGTTTGCTGTGGCTGGAAACTCCTTTCGGAGGATGTCCAAGGGAAGCATATGGCTTTCTCTCCTGGGAGTGCGGACGGCGGTTGAGCTACCTTGTTCAGGCGATCGTTCCGGCAAGGGTAAGAATGCCGCCAGACTGGTCTGCGCTGACCTGCCCATTTTACACGGTGCTCGTGCCGACTTTGGTCTAACATTCGGTCTCCCACGCCGCATTCCTGCGCCAAACCGCGATTCACGCAGAGATCGCGAGCCATTCTCGCGGATCACTGAAGCGTCTCGACGGAATGCAGCTGCAACAACTGCCTCACGAGAGATCAATTTGGGTAATTCTCAGACCGCGGATAGGGCTTCTTACCAGTGCTTGGAGCGACGTTAGCCTGACTGAGCCGACGACCTTCTCCTCCAGCCCCACACCCATGCGGATCATAGTTCACTCGCGGCCGACGCGCGAGGGCCGTAAGGCATCCGAAAGCCGGGGCCGGTTCATAGCCTGACTCTCATGGTCTCCGATTTATGCTGCAACGCCGACACCCTTGGTGATGTCGCTCCCTAACACGCTTGCCTCGAACTGATGCGAGCGTGCTGCAACTCATGTTTTCTGCGCCTGAGCAACGAGATCGGTAGGATCTTTTCGACCGGGGATCGCCCCCACCCGATCGAATCTGCCGTTCTTGCGCTGGCCCGCAACTGCTCACCAGCAACGCCCATCGATTCAGCGGCACCCCTCAGATAGTTATACTATGCCGGTATTGTGCGCAGATGGCGAAAGAAACGCCGATTTTCTGCGACTTGGACCGACTTTAGCGCCGAGAGGGCGTTTGGCACTTGCTACATTTTGGACGTACGGACTGGCGGCCTTGGCATTGGCCGATATCATCATGAGCAGAGATTGTGAATGGATCTGGATCGAATTGACCGGAAGATTCTCAACGTCGTGCAGCGCAACAATCGCCTTACGACAGAGGAATTGGGCGAACTTGCCGGACTATCGGCTACCGCTTGTCAGCGGAGATTAAAGCGACTTCGAGACGCTGGCGTCATCGAAGCGGACGTTGCCATAGTTTCACCGGAAGCCGTCGGTCGGCCCCTGCTCCTGCTGGTATCCATCACTCTCGAGCGCGATCGCGCCGATATCATCGATCGTTTCAAGCAGGCAATTCGGCGGACGCCTGAGATCATGAACGCTTACTACGTTACGGGTGAAGCGGATTTTATTATTACGGTCTCTGCTCAGGACATGGCCGAGTACGAGGCGTTTACCCGTCGTTTTTTTTACGAACATCTTGAAGTAAAGGGGTTCAAGACAATCGTTGTAATGGATCGGATCAAGGCGTCGTTTGCTCTGCCAATTGCTGAAGAGTAGCCTTCAAAAGAGCCCGCCCAGGCAACCACCACGCGCCTTCCGCGGGTCGCAGTTGTCCCGCACTTCTGAATGTCGGCTGTCCTATTTTGAATGGTCCCGCATATATACCAGGGCACCTCCTCTCAGCCTGCAGGTGTTATGCGCCAATGACCAAAAAACGATGATATTCTGCGGGACCAAGGCGCCCTTCGCGCAACCAAGCTCTTTGGCACTTGCTACATTCTGGGCGGAGCGGAATTCAGGATTGTCGGTCCCCGGCTAATTGGAGCGGCTTCAGTCGGCGGAATAGCTGGGGTGCCTACGTCGCACAGAGGATGCTGTGCTCCCGGCAGCGCGGAAACGGGTCTCCCGGCTCTCGCAAGGACAAAGCGTGAAATTCGCCTGCAACCGGCAAGAAAGGAAAGTCCCCGTGGCAATTCTCAATAGCGTCGCAGAGTTTCTCCCCGAGATAGTGGCTTGGCGCCGGGACATCCATGCACATCCCGAACTGGGCTTCGACATCCCCCGTACTTCGGCATTTGTCGCCGAGCGCCTGCGCGAATTCGGCTGCGACGCCGTCGCGACCGGCATCGGCAAAACCGGCGTCGTTGGCGTCATCAAGGGCAACGGCGTCGTGAGCGACGGTAACCCAAAGGTTATCGGATTGCGCGCTGACATGGATGCGCTGCCGATCAACGAAGCGACCGATCTGCCCTATGCGTCCAAGAACAAGGGCTTGATGCATGCGTGTGGGCATGACGGCCACACCGCGATGCTGTTGGGTGCCGCGCGCTATCTTGCCGATACTCGGAATTTCGCTGGAACGGCGGTCATGATCTTCCAACCTGCCGAGGAGATCGGTACCGGCGCCGTTGCCATGCTAGATGACGGTTTGATGGAGCGGTTCGGCATCGAGCACATCTACGGAATGCACAATCGTCCGGGCTTGCCGGTAGGTGTCTTCGGAATCCGGCAAGGTCCAGTGATGGCGGCAACTGATAGCATAGAAATTAGCATTGAAGGGCGAGGGGGGCACCCTGGAAGGCCTCATGAATGCATCGATCCGATTCTGGTCGGCGCTCAGCTTGTGACGGCCCTGCAGCATATCCTGGCTCAGAACATTGACCCTGTCGACTCGGCAGGAATTTCGTTCCACCAGTTCCAGTCCGGGCAGAGACTAGTCCCCGTCGTTCCGCAAACAGCGGAGTTGGTGGGCACCATGCGGACGCTAAAGCCGGAGGTGCGCAAGTTCGTGAAGGAGCGGGTGGGCGAAGTGGTCGCCGGCATCGCCCAGATAACCGGCGCGAAGATAGATATTAAATTTCAGAGCTTCGACGCAATTCTCTTCAATGAGGTCCAGCAGACCGACCTTGCGAGAAGCGCGGCCAAGGGCGTGGCCGGTGAAAACAATGTGCTCGAGACGCCACCGGTAATGGGGGGGGAAGATTTCTCCTTCCTGGCGCAGGCGCGGCCGGGTGCTTTCGTCTGGTGCGGGAACGGTGACAGCGCCGGCCTGCATCACCCTGCCTACAATTTCAACGACGAGGCGATTCCTTATGGAACATCGTACTGGATCAAGCTCGTAGAGAACACGTTGGGATCCCGTCCGACGTCTTGATGATCGGTCTGACAAGGGCCGCAGAACGAATGAATAACTGCCGTCTTATGCCAGGCTTGAATGTAGCGGACCTCGTAAAATGAAAACTCGTTCATCCGTGCCAACATCTCTTGAGGGTCTGTCGGCGTGCGAATGCCTGGAACTCTACCGAAGGCGGCAGCTCTCGCCTGTTGAAGTCGTCGATGACTGTCTCAGCCGCATCGACGCCAACAACCCGGCGCTGAACGCATTTTGCCTCGTCGACCACGAAGGGGCCAGGTCTGCTGCCCGGGCCTCGGAGGGTCGATGGATGAAGGGGGAACCAGCCGGAGTACTAGATGGCATTCCGGCCACCATCAAAGACCTCACCTTGACACGAGGCTGGCCGACAAGACGTGGCTCATTGTCCGGCAGCACCGAGGGACCCTGGACTGAAGACGCCCCTGTTCCAGCCCGTATCCGTGAGACCGGTGGCGTTATCCTGGGCAAGACAACCACTCCAGAATTTGGCTGGAAAGGGGTAACAGACAGCCCGGTCTACGGGATCACCCGCAATCCCTGGAATCCTGACCTGACACCAGGCGGGTCGTCGGGAGGGGCGGCAGTTGCGGCTGCGCTCAACCTTGGCTTTCTTCATCAGGGTAGCGACGGCGGGGGATCAATCCGGATACCGGCGAGCTTCACGGGGACCTTCGGCTTCAAGCCAACCTTCGGCATCGTTCCGCAATGGCCAGCTAGCGCCATGACAACGCTGTCTCATTTGGGGCCGGTGACCCGCACCGTTGCGGATGCGATCCTGATGATGAATGTGATTGCACGAAAGGACGCTCGCGATGGCTATGCGGGTCCGGCGTACCTAGGTCTCGACCCCGATCCAGCAAAGACCACCATCAGGGGCCTGCGGATCGGCTACAGTCGGAACCTCGGCTATGTCAAGGTGGCGCGAGATATCCAAAACGTTACCGATAATGCGATCGACCAGCTTCGAGCTCTTGGGGCCGAGGTGGCCGAAGTCAATCCGGGATTTGCGGATCCGGTGGAGGTGTTTTCTACATTCTGGTTCGCTGGCGCCGCCCGTATTGTGTCACGAATGAACAAACAGCAAAGACAATTACTAGATCCTGGCTTTCTGGAAGGTGCCGAACGCGGGCTGAAGATCACCCTTACCGAATTTCAGGAAGCTGAGGCGATGCGGTTCGAGCTCTCCGCTCTGATGGCGAAGTTCCACGAAAATTACGATCTCTTGGTCACACCGACGATGCCTATCGCGCCGTTCCCCGTCGGGCGAAATGTGCCGGATGATAGTTACAAGGGGTGGGTGGACTGGACGCCCTTCACCTACCCTTTCAACTTGACCCAGCAACCAGCAGCATCGATTCCATCGGGCCTGGATGATCAAGGGCTGCCCGTCGGGCTACAACTGGTCGGCGCGCGCTATTCCGACACCTCCGTCCTAGCCGCGGCATATACGATCGAAAGTCGCCTGGGGCTTCCTTCTTTCGCGAGGAGCAGATTCCACGCTGCCACCCCTTAAAACTTGAGACTGCCGCGCTCAAGCACCTGACGGCCTCCAAGCGGTCAAGCCACGGACGCGAATGTCATTCGATAAAGGGGCGCGGCGTCATAGATGGGCAGTCCTGTCCTACGACGGATTGCTGACGTCACCATCGGGGACAATGTACATTCAAATAGGAGTGCGTCAATCTTGGGATGTGCGGCGCGAAGTCGCGACACAGACTGCAACCCGGGGACTCCATTTCGGTAACACTAGCCGGCCGCGTATTACCTTCGATGCCGCCGATGGCTACTCTTGCCCCTGCGGATGAATCCATGCCCAGCAGCTCTTCGCCGCAGTGTCTTGAGTCTGCGGCCAGACGGCGAGCTTTGCGCCGGCCGGAAGCTGCCGGAGGAGCGTGGGCGCCAGTAGCAGGCTCGACATGGCCACGGGAAGTTTGACAGACGTGGCCAGTGCAGCCTGGCACCAGATACTGAAGCCGCAGTCCCTGGTTATCGCGACGGCTCCGCGCTCAACCAACCGCCTGGCAGCTGCAATGTAGGCCGGCTCGAGAGAGGCATCGCCAGGACTGACCCTCTCCGCCAAAGCCCCGGCCGCGGTCTCTATTATAATTGGGAAGTCGAAGTTGCCGGGTTGAAGACCGACCCCGATGCGGTGGCGGAAATTCACCAGGGCGCAAGTCCGATCTCCAGCCTGTGATTTTTGCAACACTGGCCATCCAATGAGGATCCAACTGCCGTCTGATCGTGACAATTCAGCTGCGTCAAATGCCTTTGCCGCCAAGATGGCGCGTATCGTCAGGTTGTGCTGACCAAGCTGGGACGCTCTACGAGCGCAGGAATCCTGCATTCGCCTGACGCTTCCGGCTCGGTTGCAAGGCTCGGGAATAGTAATGACGAAACAGTGGATCAGCACGCCGTAAGCCCAGTGCAAAAAATGCGGGCTTCGTGCCGAACCTTTTTTTGGAACGGCGGGCGCGGATCTCATCATTGAGATTACCGGAAAGCCTGTCCGGACTTTTCCGAAGCCGCACTGTTATCCTGTTCGAGAGCGACGCATCGATGGTTCCTTTCCCCGCCTCATCGACAAGCTCACCCGTGTCCACTTGGCTCATCCACGACGACTTCGGCAACCATGCTCTCTCCGATCAGCAGCGCTTCCACCTCTTCGAAAATCGTCGAGGAGCGCTATCAGAGAAAATCCACCCTGATCACCGCCCAGGTCCCCGTGGCAAGCTGGCACGACCTTATTAACGACAGCACGGTCGCCGACGCTATACACGACCGCTCGTGCACAATGCACACCGCATCGCCCTTCAGGGCGAGAGCATCCGAAGAAAAAAGCCTCGGCCCTCTTGACCGACTCCGAGAACACCGAAATCAATCAGCCCTACAGCAACCAGGCTGCCGAGGACCAACCTCGACGAACTGTCGGACTTTTGTGAAAACGCTGTCCGGGAATTAGCGGAATCGCTGTCCAGCTTTTGAAGCGCGCAATAACACTATGGCCGTCATCGAAATGAGCAAGGCGAAGTGCTGATTGCCGCGTTTGTTCCGGGATTAAGCGCCAGCCTCTCAAGAAGATTTATGCCGACTCGCCATCATTGTTGAAACTGCTGCAGCGCTCGCACGTTGAAGCCGGCCAGGCCGGGCATACGATTATGCGGATCGCCTTCGCCCAACTTCAATTCTGGACGCCAGGGCTCGATGTAAGGGACCGGCGAGCGTCAAAAGACTGCGGATGGGTCGCCGCTCGTCCCCTGGGATACGATCTCTGTCGGATTTTGTCGCGCCTGCGACATAGTGGTTGTGCGGGCCAGTTTAGTACCTGATATGACCGTAAGTTTGATATCAAACTCAAAGCACTGGCCGACGTGCATTTTGCGAGGTTGGCACGGTTTTTGAAGCGATCATTTCGCGTCGGAGCGCTCTCATCCGCCGGTTATCATCTGTTTTGGCATAAACCCTGCATAAGGCTTTATTGATGGTACCGCAACCCAACTCGCCGTCTTTCGAGCTACTTGGGCAAAAAGAGCACCGCCAGCGGAAAGGGTCGGGAACCGGAGAGGGAACCGGGTGGTGGACCTATGTTTGTGGAGGGGGTTGTGAAAAGGGTCAGCCATGGTGCTTCGAGCCTCTTGTACTCGTGCAGGTCGTCAATGTTGATATAGCGGTTGGCCTCCATCCAGTTTTCATTGGTTTCGTGACAGCAGACAAACGTCAAAGGAGATAGCTCATGCGAGTAGCCATCGTAACGAACAGTGATTTCAACGGTGTGATTAACCGGTTCGGTCAGCCTTGTCCGCAGCCGCCGCAGCCTTGGCCGCATAGCGGCACGTTGGAAGATGTGGTGGCGGCACTTCAAGAGGGCGGCCACGAGACGGTAGTGTGTGAAGGCGATAAAGGACTGCTCGCCAGTCTCGAGCGGTTCATGCCACCTGATCCGCAAGGTCGCCCCTCGGGAATGGTCTTCAACTTGGCGGAGGGAATTCAGGGCGAAAAGCGTTACACTCATGTTCCTGCCATGCTTGAGATGGCCGGTGTTCCATACACTGGATGTAGCCCCTTCGGGATTGGGCTGACGGGAGACAAAGTCATTACCAAAATGCTCATCCGCGATCAGGGCGTGCCGACTCCGAACTTTCGCGTGATGCGTCGCGGCACCGAGAACACCGGCGACCTGAGATTCCCAGTGGTAGTGAAGCCGCGGGAGGAGGACTGCAGCTTCGGATTGCAGATCATACATGAACACTCTAAGTTGCGGCAGGCCGTCGAAGTGATCGTCACGCAGCATGCTCAGGATGCGCTAGTGGAGGAATACATCGAGGGGCGGGAAATCTGCGTTGCGTTGCTCGGAAACGGGGAGCCCGAAGTTTTGCCTCTAGTGGAGCAGGACTTCGGTGACCGCGAAACGCGTGTTATGAATTGGGATGCGAAGTACGTGGCGGCCGCAGCGGTGCCCAAGATTTGCCCGGCGAAAATCGAGAGCGGGCTTGAGACGATGTTACGGGATATTTCGGTTGCGACCTTCCGTGCCTGCCACTGCCGGGACTATGCCCGCGTCGATTTCCGGATCGATCGCTCAGGCCAACCGTTTGTCCTAGAGATGAACTCGGTGCCGGCCCTTGGTATACACTCCAGTTATGGCACAGCTGCAACGGCCGGCGGACACAGCTTCGTAAGCTTGATCAATCGCATCCTCAATGTCGCCCACACCCGCTATTTCGGAATCGGCGTCTCATAGTGGATTGATCGGATCAAAAGAGTCCGATTTCGGGATTCCGTTTTGCGGTTTGGCGTGCGAGTTAGATGCATGCGCAATAGCATCCCCCTTCACCGTTTTGGCCAGCGACCGTCAGCGCCTGCAAGCGCTCGTCGCGGCGCCAGGAAGCCCGCAAGCACGTTCGGGGGCCGCATCGTCGCGCTGTGCTTCGAACCACGAAGCCAAAGCATACTTGGACCACCGGCTAGGTCGAGCGAATGAACCGCACCATCAAGGACGCGACGGGCAAGCGTTTCCACTACGACGATCATGACCAACTGCGTCGGCATCTTGCCGACTTTGTTGCGGCCTACAAATTTCGGCCGCAGGCTGAAGGCCCTCAAAGGTCTCACCCTACGAGTTCATCTGCAAGGCATGGGCTTCCCAGCCCGAGCGCTTCACTCTCAATCCGCTCCACCAAATGCCTGGACTTGTCTATTCGGCGTGTTGAAGTCAATCCCATTCAAGCTTCCTAGGCTGACCTGCCGACGCGATTATCCTAGCCTGATTGATGTAACCGCGGCGTCAAACCGAGATACGGCCCCACGTCCTTCGAATTCCTGAAGGGGGCAGGAATATCGACCGTGGCGTTGAAACCCAGTGCAACGATAGGGCCGACGCCCAGCACGGTCATCAACCGCCTGCAAACCGTGTCACCCCTCACGATCGACAACAGTCTTTCGTGTAGCACCGTGAACTGCTCGCAAAGTTTCCGACGGGCGGTGAGCAACGTCTCCATGATGTCTCGAGTTCCGGAATGTCACCGGAAGGGTCCCGGATGCGATCCGCGAATTTGCCGGCCGTCGACAATGCCAACTTTGAGACCGAAGTTACGAAACAGGCCACGGATGTCGTTCTCGATGGCGATGGCCTTTTCCTGAAGCGACTTGAGGGCCGTCAGCAGCGCCCGGCGATTCTGGGTCGTCAGCGTCTTGACAGTAAGACCGTATGTCCGCCTCTGCCGATGAGGTGGCTCGCCCTACACTGCGCGTCCGAGGGTTGCTCGGACGGGCCGAGCCGATCCTCACCACAGGAGGACGAGCCGTGGCGGATTATAGAGAAGCATTTGTCGGAATCGATGTTGCGAAGCTTAAGAACGCTATTGCGATTGCGGAGGCAGGCCGGGAAGGAGAGGTTCGGTTCTTCGGTGAGGTCGACGCGTCGGCGACCAGCATGCGGCGGGTCATAGGCCGGATCGCCAGCCGCTTTGATTACGTGCATTTCTGCTATGAGGCTGGGCCGACCGGGTACGGCCTTTATCGCCTGATCCGGTCGCTCGGGCACGAGTGCACCGTGGTTGCACCATCATTGATACCAAGGAAGCCCGGCGATCGGGTGAAGACGAACCGTCGAGACGCCATTTCCCTTGCCCGACTATTGCGCGCCGGCGAGCTGACCGCGGTGTGGGTTCCCGATGAAGGGCACGAGTCCATACGGGATCTTGTTCGCGCGCGGGCGGGCGCGGTCGAGACGCTGCGGGTCCATCGCCAGCAGGTGAGCGCATTCATGCTCAAGCACGGCCGTAGCTATCCGCGAAAGAAGAGCTGGACGATGCGCTATCTACGCTGGCTTCAGGAACAAGGTTCGATCATCCCGCGCATCAGATCGCACTCCAGGAGATGGTCGAGGCGGTGCGCGTCTCGAAAGAGCGGGTCGAGCGGCTGGAGCGTGTGATCGAAGAGTTCGTCCCGGCCTGGTCGCTGGCACCGATCGTGTGGGCGCTTCAGACATTGCGTGGGGTAGACCTAATTGTCGCCGTGACGTTCGTCACCGAAGTCGGCGACGCCAGCCGGTTCGAAAGCCCACGCCAGCTCATGGGATATCTCGGTCGGGTCCCCGGCGAGCGCTCAACCGGGGAGACAGTCCGGCGCGGCGGCATCACAAAGGCAGGCAACGGTCGGGTTCGCCACATGTTGGTCGAGAGCGCCTGGACCTATCGACATCCGCCCAAGGTCGGGAAGGCGAAGCTATACCGGTTGGAGCAGGCGTCACCGAAGGTGCGTGAGATCGCCTGGAAGGCGCAGTCCCGCCTGACAGCCCGCTACCGCATGCTGAGCGCTCGGGGCAAACGGACAACGGTCGTCTGCACCGCGATCGCCCGTGAACTGGTCGGCTTTATGTGGGCAGTCGCAAGGGAGGCGCGCGTCACCTGATCGCTCGCCGCGATGGCGCACATATCGCGCATGGGCGGAGGCGGGACCACGGCAGGGGAATGCCCGTCAGACGCTTTGTGGCCGGCAAATCGACCGACGCCCGCAGTAAGATAGGAACAGCCCCGGACGCACAATCGGGAATGCGGTAGCCAACCCGCGCATCAGAGCTTGATCACCGACGTCCTTCAGTTCCGCCTCCCCACCCATGCGCGATCATCAGAATGAGCAGCCGTTCCTCGGATCGGGCGACCTCATGCGTTCCAAACCTTGACAGCGGACATCAGAGCGGTGTTTCCGGACCACCTTTCGGGAGTGGTCGCGATCTGTGAGGTTGCCGATCCTGTATTGGGATCGGAGATCGGCTTGTGTCTGGACTTGACCTTACGCTTGACCCGGAGCGGCAGCTTCGGCGTTTCGAGGTGATCAACGGTGCCGGCGGTCGGCGTCACTGGTCGGTGGATGACAAGGCGCGGATCATCGCAGAGACGCTGGAGCCGAATGCGATCATTTCCGAGGTCGCCCGCCGTTATGGTCTCAGGCCGCAGCAGGTCTTCGCCTGGCGCCGCGAAGCGCGCAAACAGGCCGCTTCGGTGCAGCAAGATTCTCCTGCCTTTGTGCCGGCGGTTGTGGCGGCGGCGGAACCTGCAGCCAGCCGTTCACCGAAGCAGCGGAAACGGCAAGCCACCCGAGATGCCGGCATGATCGAGCTTGAGATCGACGGCATCGCGATGCGCGTCGGCCGGGGCGCCGATACCAAGACGGTGGCCGCAGTGATCCGCGCGCTGAAGGCGACGTCGTGATCGGGCCGACGGGTGCGGTCAAGGTCATGGTGGCGACGAAGCCCGTCGACTTCCGCAAGGGTGCGGAGGGATTGGCGGCGCTGGTGCGAGAGACAATGGGGGCCGATCCGTTCAGCGGGGCCGTCTACGTCTTCCGGGCGAAGCGGACTGACCGGATCAAGCTGATCTTCTGGGATGGCACCGGGGTTTGCCTGCTAAGCGTTTGGAGGATGGGGAGTTCCGCTGGCCGAAAGTGCATGACGGCATGATGCGGCTGACGGCCGCGCAGCTCTCGGCGCTACTCGAAGGTCTCGACTGGCGGCGAGTCCATGAGGCGCGCCGGACCCGCGTGCCAGCCCAGGCGGGCTGACCCGCGACGAAGTGAATCAGCCTAGATTCCGCTGTCGCGGGCTGTCGGCGAATATGGTCTGATCCGTTCATGGCGATGACGGCTGACCAGCTTCCCGACGATCCGGACGCGCTGAAGGCGATGGTCCTGGCGCACGACGTCGAGAATGCCCGTCTGATTCAGATCATCAAGGAATTGCAGCGTCACCGCTTCGGCCGGCGTGCCGAGACGCTCCCCGAGGATCAATTGCTGCTGGGGCTCGAAGAGGCGGAGCAGATCGAGGCCGCCGGTGAGGAAGAGAAGGAGCAATCTGCTCCCGCCGAGCGGCAAGCAAAGGCCACGAGGCGCCGGGCCAACCGGGGCGCGCTGCCACCCCATCTGCCGCGCGTGGAGATGGTCGTCGACATCGAGGACCATGCCTGCCCATGCTGCCGCAATGGCTTGCATCGGATCGGCGAGGACGTGAGCGAGCGGCTCGACATCGTTCCGGCGCAGCTGCGTGTAATCGTCGTGCGCCGGCCCAAATATGCCTGCCGCGCCTGCGAGGACGTCGTGGTTCAGGCTTCCGGCGCCGGCCCGGCTGATCGAGGGTGGTCTTCCGACCGAGGCAACGGTCGCCCAGGTGCTGGTCTCAAAATATGCCGATCACCTTCCGCTCTATCGTCAGGCGCAAATCTACGCCCGGCAGGGTATCAATCTCGATCGCTCTACGCTCGCCGACTGGGTCGGCCGCGCCGCCTGGCACCTGCGTCCGGTGCATGAGCGGCTGCTTGGCAAGCTGAAGTCCTCGGCAAAACTCTTCGCCGACGAGACGACCGCGCCGGTGCTCGATCCCGGCCGCGGCAAGACTAAGACAGGTCAACTCTGGGCCTATGCCCGCGATGACCGACGATGGGAGGGGAGCGACCCGCCGGGCGTCGCCTATGTCTATGCGCCGGACCGAAAGGCCGAGCGTCCGATCGCTCATCTCGCAGGCTTCACCGGAATCTTGCAGGTCGACGGCTATGGCGGCTATCGCGTGCTGGCCGACAAAAGCGGCGTCACGCTCGCCTTCTGCTGGGCGCATGTCCGTCGGCGCTTTTATGAACTGGCAGCAGCCGGTCCCGCGCCGATCGCCAGTGACGCGCTGAGACGGATCGCCGAACTCTACAAGATCGAGGATGACATCCGTGGCCGATCGGCCAACGAGCGCCGCGCGATGCGTCAGGACAAAAGCCGCGCCATCGTCGCCGATCTCGAACCCTGGCTGCGTGAGAAGCTCGGCCTGATCAGTCAGAAGACCAAGCTCGCAGAGGCAATCCGCTACACGCTCTCACGCTGGGAAGGCCTCTCGCACTTCCTTGACGACGGCCGCATCGAGATCGACAGCAACACCGTCGAACGCTCGATCCGTCCGATCGCAATCTCGGGGTCATTCTGCCCATGTTGGGCAGGAGGTCGAAGTCCCGTGCGCAGCAATGGATCTGGGCTCCCCGCGCGCGTCGCTTGCTGCACTGCTTGAACTGAACAAGCTCTTGATCCAGCGCCGTTTCCGGCGAGGCTCTCCGGATGGTTTCATCATCGGGGAGACTCAAAATGAGAACCTTGCCGCCACCGACACGATCTCTCGTGATCGTTCGCCAGCTCAGCATGCGCTCGACTCGCACAAGCTAGTCGGGCTGAGCGCAGCGCAACGAACGATCGTGATCGCCCGGCTCGCCAATGTGCTGATGGCCGCCGCCGGTATCGTGACGGAGGAGAGCCGCGATGACGAGCCGTAATCTGATTCCGGCCACCATCCTCAAGCGCAAGGCCGTTGTCTATGTACGTCAGTCCACGCAGGCGCAAGTGCAGCTCAATCTTGAGAGCCAGCGTCGGCAATATGAGCTGGTCGACGTCGCGCGGCGCTGGGGATTCCGCAAGGTTGAGGTGATCGACGAGGACTTGGGACGCACCGCAAGTGGAGCTGTGGAACGTCCCGGTTTCGAACGCCTGGTCGACGATCTGTGCACCGGTCATGTGGGCGCTGTGCTTTGCCTGGAGGCGTCCCGCCTGTCTCGCAACGGACCGGACTGGCATCGGCTGCTCGAGTTGTGCGGCGAAGTCGATGCACGGGTGATCGATCTGGACGGAGTCTACGATCCGGGACTGCCGAACGATCGCCTGCTGCTCGGCATGAAGGGGAGCATAAGCGAGTTCGAACTCGGGGTGCTGCGTGCTCGCATGTACGAAGCTGACCGCGCCAAGGCACAGCGCGGCGAACTGCGCATCTCTGTGCCCTTCGGCTACGTCTGGCACCGGGATTACGGTCTCGGGTTCGATCCCGATATACGCCTGCAGGAGACCATTCGCCTGATATTCGCGCGTTTCCGCGAACTCGGCAGTGCCCGCCAGGTCCTGATCTCGATGATCGACGATGGCGTGCATTTCCCCAGACCCTCCGACGGCAAGAAGATGGTGTCCTTCGCCTGGGTTCCGGTCCGCTACCGCAACGTGATCTCCGTCCTGAAGAACCCGTTCTACGCCGGCGCTTATGTCTATGGTAAGAGCGAGAAGCGCACCGAGATCGTGGATGGCCGCGTCCGCAAGAGCTATGGTCATTACAAGCCGGCCAGCGATTGGGCGGTGGTGCTCAAGGAGCATCACGAAGGCTATATCGGATGGAGCGAGTACGAACGGAACCAGGAACTTCTCGCCGCCAACGCCTATGGCAAAGCCGGCGGCGTCAAGTCGGGCCGCGGCGGTCGCGCGTTGCTCCCGGGTCTTCTCTCCTGTGGTCGATGCGGGCGAAGACTGGTTGTCACGTATGCCGGACGTGGCCAAGGTTACCCGGTCTATCGTTGCGAGAACACCATGATGGCGCAGGCGCGATGCATGTCGTTCAACGGCTTTCGCACCGATGCGGCGGTGGCCCGCGAAGCCTTGGAGGCGGTTGCGCCGATGGCGATCGAGGCGGCGTTGGAGGCTGAACAGATGCAGCTGGAGAGCGAAGCCAGGCGGCGGCAGATGATCGAGATGGACCTGCAGCAGGCACGCTATGAGGCATCGCTCGCCGAGCGCCGCTACGCCGCCTGCGACCCGGAGAACCGGCTTATAGCGGCCCAGCTCGAGAGGAACTGGGAAGCTAGGCTCAGGCGCGTGGAGACCTGCGAGGCCCGGCTCAGTGAAGTCCAGCGTATGGAGCCTGTCGACGCGATCCCTGACTTCACCGGCCTCGCCCAGGATCTCGAAGCCGCCTGGAATGCGCCGGGTGTCGATATGCGGTTCCGTCAGCAACTGCTGCGCGCGCTCATCAAGGACATTGTGGCGGACGTCGATGACGACGCGCGCGATGTGATCCTGACCATCCATTGGCATGGGGGCCAGCATTCCCAGGTAAGGGTTCGCAAGTCCAAATCCGGAGAGCATGGCCAGAGTACGCCTGAGGAGGCTCTGGCGGTCATGCGATCCATGGCAACGCGATGGTCGGATGCCGAAATCGCCGCCACACTCAACCGCATGGGCATGAAGACGGGTCAGGGAAAGACCTGGACGGCGCGACGCGTCCAATCCCTGCGCACGGTGCACAAGATCAGCGGCTATCGGTCTTCCGACAAGAACGGCGAGTGGCTTACCATGTCGGACGCGGCCGCGAAGCTTGGCGTGTCGCACGTCAAAATCCGCCGGTTCGTCAGGGACGGCATATTACCAGCCGAGCAGGTCATGCGCGGCGCGCCCTACCAGATCCGCGCCAGCGACCTTGAAGATGAACGGATCAAGGCCGATTTGGCGCGCAAATCTCCGCGTATCATCAACGACGATAATCAGAAATCGCTGTTTCCCGCCATTTGAAGAGGGGGTGCATAATGAATCAGTCTTCGCGCTCAACCGCAAGAACGCGCTCTTCGCAGGCTCTGACGGCGGCGCCGAACACTGGGCAGTCATCGCCTCGCTGATCGAAACCTGCAAGCTCAATGGTGTCGAACCGCTCGGCTTATCTCGCCGATGTCCTCACCAGGATCGTCAACGGCCACCCCAACAGCCAGATCGACGATCTCCTGCCTTGGGTCTACATCAACAAGCTCGAGCTCAAGGCCGTGGCCCGAGAATACCGCTTACTCTTGACATGCACGGGCCGGAACAGGTTAACCCGCATATCTGCGCGATGCCGCGAGCATGGTTGCGGTCGGTCTTGTTGACCTGTGCCTTGAGAACGCCTTGGAATGACGGGGCTCGATACAGGTCACGTAGTCCGGCTGCCGCCAGACCAACCATTGGGATAAGGGGCCGGCTTCAAGCCTGATCCGGGCGAGATTCCATGCGGGGTTCTTCAATGCGTCAGCAAGATCGTCCGGATGACTAGCAACCTTCATCTCTCGGCAAATTCGGCGCCCTTCTCACGATGCAAACGGTGGTCTCTTTCACGGAGACGTCCAGTCCGGCATAATTTTTCATGCTGCGCTTCCTTTCCTGATGCTTGTGGCTGTTCACACAGACCACGTTTTGTCATCATCTCGAAGCGCAGCACTTCAAAACAACCCGTTCAAGGCGGGGGGCAAAGCCGAATACCACAATCTAAACACCTAGCGATGCTGTTCAAATTCGCCTTGCCGGCATGGGACCCCATCGCTGTCATCACAGGAAGCAGTACGTGGGAGGGGAACTGCTCGCAGTGATGAATCGTGTTCCGAGCCACTACCCATTCAGTTTCGTCCCAGTTGTTACCTCCCGTATTCAGGTTGCGGTCGAACCGCGGGAAGGCCGAACTAGTGATTTCCAGGCGAATTTGATGGCCGGCCGGAAACCAATTACTTGTGGCGTCGAGATCAATCTCGATTTTGCATATAACGCTCGGTTCCATGAAAACAGCCCGATCAAAGCCCTCGCGATAGCGGACGCGCAGTATCCCGTCCACCACGTCAATCGCACGGCCATCGGGATGTACGTCCAACAGTCTGGCCACGAAGTCCGTGTCCGGGGCCGAAGAAGAGACGAAGAGGACCGCCCGGACAAATCCGGTAACCTCCATGCCCTCTGTGAGGGGCGGTGAAGTGAAGCAGAGGACGTCTGGACGAAGCTGGACGTCCTGGTAATCGCGGGGTCCTATAGTAGTTCCACTTGACTTCCCGCCGTCCATCCCCAAGAACGGCGCCGGATCCCCAGGGTCGTAGGTAAACGTGTCAGCCGGCTCGTCGGCACTCGGAGGCTCTACATCAAGAGTCCCGTCGCCTAGACGGGTCGCGGCATTCCCGCCGCTGCGGAGGAACCAGTGCTGCAGTTCCACACCAAGAGGGGGCCATTCTGACGCGGCACGCCACTCGTTGCGACCCATCACGTAGTACTGGACGCGGGGCATTCCCTCGATCCGGTCGGGCTTGTCGTTCAGCCAGCAGTCGAACCAGTCCAGGTAGATCTGCCAGCAATCCAGGCGCGCGTCGCCCAGCTCGCGCTCGCCGATAACCGTCGGGGCTTTGAGACTCTCGGTGCCACAATGCGTGGCTGGCGACAGAATGATATGTTGGTGATCGCGTGCCGCCGGGCTCAATCCGCGAGCACTAAAAACGCGCTGCTGGTGAAGCGCGTCGGCAGCCCCCACGTCGTACCACGAGTTCACGAACAGGGCTGGGACGTCGATGGTCGAGTCCTCGCTAAGCATCCCATTCCGATCCCCCCAGGGATCGCCTGGGTCACGCGAGACCCAGTCCTCCCAGTCAGTCGGCGGTCCCCCAAGGCTCTTAAGCATGTTGACGAGCGGCAGCGACGCGAAAGCCCGCTGATACTCCTCATCGCTTTTCGGTTGCACTCGGGACCGGTCCTTCGCTGCGGTTTGGTGGAACCAGGGGACAAACGCGGCAACCTCCACCGCACCGCCGAGACGGAGATCCCCGTTGCGATATCGCCCTCCGGCAGAGCCGTTCGCGCCGCCCGATCCCTGCGCAATTGCGCATCGGTGGGCTGGATGGCACAACTGCGCCAGCAAAACCTGCGCGATACCAAGCGCCGAGCACCCATATGTGCCCACGCGTCCATTCGACCATGGCTGCTGCGAAATCCAGGACAGCGTGTCATAACCGTCGTCCCCTATATGTTCCCTAGCGTATACGCCGCCGGAATCGAAGACGCCACGACGCTCCTGCACAAGTACAGCGAACCCTTGTCCAGCAAACATTCTTGCCACTTTGTGGCGAGGCTCAACCGGACAGCGATAGGGCGTCTTACCGTATGGAGTTCGGATAAGGATTGACCCGAGTTCCCCAGTGTAACCAATAGGCCGATACAGGTCCGTGGCGAGCTCAACGCCGTCCCGCATTGGAACGCGCAAGCCGGTCTGCAAAACCACTTCGTATCGCGGCGTTGGCGGTTTAATCGGGCCTAGTTCATTACACACTTCAGAGTGCCTCCCAGACATTGAGACTGATTCAAGATGGAGTGGCCAATTTCGACGGGTCTCAGCATTCTATCTGCACGGTGGTGTTCCAGCCCACCTGCCTGTGCAATACCAGATGGAATACGCTCATTGGGGTGGCGCTGATTGCATGCCTTTCACTTAGCGAGCCAGCAGGCTGACAGGTGCTGTGGTCCAACTTCGATCGCCGGCGGCTCCTCAGCTTTGCAACGGTCGAAGGCAAGCGGGCAACGAGGATGGAAACGGCAGCCCTTCGGCACGCGCGCGGCACTTGGAACCTCGCCCTGCAGGGCCGGCAACTCGGCGCGACCTGCGTTGCCGCCAATCTGCGGTGTGGCGTTGCGCAAGGCGACGGTATACGGATGGCGAGGGTTGAATGTGATCTCGTCGGCGCTACCAATCTCGACCAATTTTCCAAGATACAAGACCGCAATCCGGTCGGCGATCAGCCAGGCAAGGGGCAAATCGTGGGTGATGAACAGCAGCGCCATGTTGTGCCTGTCGCGCAAGTCAACCAGGACCTGAAGAATCTGAGCGCGTATCGAGACATCGAGCATCGATACAGGTTCATCAGCAACGATGAGTTCCGGCCGGACGGCAAGCGCTCCTGCAATCACGACGCGCTGGCGCTGCCCGCCGGATAGCTCGTGCGGGAAGCGGGCGAAGAAATCGCCGGGAGGATTGAGCCCAGCGGCCGCAAGCGCTTCACTCACCCGGTCGGCGAGTTGAGTGGCGTTACCGACCAGCCGCAGGGACTGCAACGGCTCCGCCACGATGTCGAACACGGTGTGTCGCGGATTGAGGGCCTGATAAGCGTCCTGGAAGATCATTTGCACGCGACGCCGGTACGGACGTAGAGCCGAGAAGCCCTCTACCGACCTCATGTCGCGGCCTTCGAACAGCATTCTGCCGCCAGTCGGCTTGGCAAGCTTGGTGATGACGCGGCCCACAGTGGTCTTGCCGCTTCCCGATTCGCCGACCAGGGCGACGATCTCGCCCCGCCCGACGTTGAGGTCGATCCCGTCTACCGCGCGCATGGCGCCGACAGATCGGCCCAGGACACGGTCGAACAGACCGCCCTGGATAGGAAAATGAACTTGCAGGCTCTCGAGACGCAGGATGCCGGCAGTGTCAGGCATGAACAGCGACCTTGTCTTCTTGCGTCAAGGACCGGTGAAGGTGACAGGCGACACGTCCCCGCCCGAACTTATTGAGGCTGGGGACTTCGGTCGCGCACCCCCCCATGACCGACGGGCAACGCGGATGGAAAGCGCAGCCCGAGGGTCGATTCACCAAGTTGGGAGGATCACCCGGTATTGGCCGGATCATCTTTTTGCCGCTCGCTGGGTTCGGGATCGATTCGATCAGCTGTCGGG